>JBPCNJ010000322.1:0-10747 GCA_051001375.1 Gemmatimonadaceae bacterium | reverse complement strand
GAGGAGCAATGCTGCGCGGTAGTGGATTCGAGTGGGTATCACGGGCACTCTCCGGAGTCGTAGCGTAGGCGAAGCCGTCGACCTGCGCCAGGTGTGCAGGCACGCGACACCATGAAAAATGACGCATTTCTCAAGCCCTCGAGCCGGATGACATCTTTATTGTAGCAACCCGGGAGCGAAGTGACTCAGTTACGGCCGAGTGCCGCCTTCGCGCAATGCGTCATCCCCGATCGGCACCGAATCATCATCAACGGAGAACTGGAATATGCGTGCTAACATCATTGTTGCAGCGGGAGCTCTAATCATTGCGTTCGCGTCCGGATTCCCCAGCCAGTCGGGTGCACAGGGCGTCGCAATGGATCCGATGCGTCCGGTGATCACGACCAGTGGGAGCGGTGCGGTGCACATCGTACCAGATCGGGCGAGTCTTACCATTGCTGTGGAAAGTCGTGCGGCTACGGCGAGCGCTGCGGCCACGCTCAACGCGACCGCGACAACGTCGACGCTCGCATCGCTGCGCGCAGCAGGACTCACGGCGTCGCAACTCTCAACGACCGGCTTTACGGTCTCCACCGACTACAGGCGCGCGGCAGTGCCTTCGGTGGTACAGACGTCCGCCGGACCCACCGTCGTACAGCCACCAGTCACGTTCGTGGCGACAAACGGTGTGCGCGCGGATATTCAGACACTCGCGCTCCTGAGCAAGGTGATCGACGCCGCGCTTGCGGGCGGTGCGACTCAGATCGGCCAGGTGCAGTTCACATCGACCGGCATGGAGCAGGCTCGGCGCGCAGCACTCGCTCAGGCGGTGGAGGACGCGCGGTCTGATGCCGATGCCATCGCGCGAGCCGCGGGCGGTTCACTCGGACCACTCGTCGAGATCACCTCAGCGGGCGGGGGGACGTACTATAACCCCGGTGTAGCGTTCAGTGGCAGGTCCGTACAGGTGCAGTTGTGAGGTGCCGACGCCATGGCATCTCCGCCGCCACCAACCCCGCTCGCGCCCGGCGACGTCCCCGTTAACGCCAACATCACCGCCAGGTGGATTTTTCTTCCCGGGCATTAGGGAGTGCAGCTGCGTTGGATGACGACATTGGACGCCCGGTATCGTAGAGCCGGTCGTGTATGCCGGAATTAGAGAACGGGGCCGAACTCGTCAACGGCGCTGATTTCCGCCACGACTTCCGTGGTTGGCACTTGGGCAATTGACTCCGGAAGAGGGACGGCAGCCGAGACCGGGATCACCGCGCGCGCCAGTATCAACGACGAGACCAGCAAGAGAGCGGAGAGGAACCAGGGCGCTCCCGGGACAGCCGGCTGACGCTTGATCGAGATTGCGAACACGCCGGCGAAGAGCCCGGGCCCCACAATCATCGCCATGCCACGCATAGAGCTGAGCGCGCCTTGCAGTTGCCCCTGCTCCGCCACTGAAACGTGTCTTGTCATGAGAGACTGCGCCGGTGGACCCGCGAGGCCCCACAGAGAATTCACAGCGATCGCGATGACGAAGAGCCACCCAGTCGTTGCAAAACCGAAGAGCGCGAAACCCAATGCTCCGAAGAAAAGACCAGAGAAGAGAGCATACCGCTCACCGAAATGTTTCACAAATGGGCCAACGAGCGTCGCGGAAGTGATCATGTAGCTGATGCCGACGACCGCGAGCGACATCCCGACGCTCTTCTCGCTCCAGCCGTAGCGGTACATCGTGTAGAGCACAAAGACCGTGGCGTAGACCTCGTGCGCGAGATAACCGAACAGGTTGATACCTGTCAGCGCGAACAGTTCCCGATGTGACCGTAGCAGTTTCATCGATGCCAGTGGATTGGCGAGCTTCCAGCGAATTGTGTGCTGGCGGTGCTCCGGGGCAAGCGACTCCGGTAGGACGATGAAACCGTATAATGCGTTCATCAGGCTCAACGCTCCAGCCACCCAGAATGGGAGCCGCGGGTTGTAAGACCCAATCCAGCCACCCATCGCGGGCCCAAGAACAAAGCCCACGCCGAAGGCTGCGCCCAAGAGACCGAACGCGCGTGCGCGCTTCTCGGGAGCGGTGATGTCGGTGATGTACGCGTTTGCCGTGGCCATGCTGGAAGACGTGATTCCGGACAGCACTCTTCCAAGAAACAGCCACCCAACTGTGGGCGCGAGCGCCATGACGAAGTAGTCCAGTCCAAGCCCAAAATTCGACAGCAGAATTACCGGCCGCCTGCCATACCGATCCGAGAGCACCCCCAGGATCGGTGAGCAGAAGAACTGCATCAGCGCCCACGTGCTGACAAAGAGACCCATGTACTGCGACGCGCGTCCAACATCACCATGCAGCAGAGTTTCGATCAGGCGCGGCAGGATCGGCGCAATGATGCCGAAGCCCAGCATATCGAGCATAACGGTGACGAATATAAAACCGAAGGCCGGTCGGCTTGAGCGCATGCTAATTCCTCGCATCAGTACTTTAGGGCGCGTTCTTCCGAAACGGAAAAGCTACTTCTGGTGGTCTGGGCTGCTGCCGGTTTCGAGGACACCATATTTAGGTGGACTGAGGGAAATCGGAGGTCTGGATGAGCTCGAGACGGAGATTTACCAGGGAGTACAAGCAAGAAGCTGTTCAACTCGTCACCCAGCGCGGTGTCACGATAGCGCAAGCATGTCGTGATCTGGATCTTAACCCGAATGTGCTGCGGAAGTGGGTGCGCGAGCAGGCAGCGGATCCAGCGCATGCGTTTCCTGGCGAAGGTCAGCAGAAGCCGGAGCAGGCGGAGTTGACGCGCCTCAGGCGGGAAGTCGCCAAGCTCAAGATGGAACGCGACATCCTAAAAAAAGCCGCGGCCTACTTCGCAGTGGAGTCGATGTGAAGTTCGGTTTCATTGCGAAGCACCGAGCGATCTGGCCGGTCGAGCTCACATGCGAGACGCTCGGTGTCTCGCGCAGCGGGTTTTATGCGTGGCTCACGCGTGTGCCGAGTGCTCGCAGCGTGAGCGATGCGGTGATCGGCCTTGAGGTACGGACGAGCTTCCTCGCGAGCGACCGTACGTACGGTGCGCGCCGCGTGTGGCACGATGTCGCTGGCGCTGGACACCGCTGTGGCCTGCATCGGATTGAGCGCTTGATGCGAATGCAGGCCCTCAGAGCGCGACCCAGGCGACGGGCTCGCCCAGTAGATACTGGCAAGCGAGATATTGGTGCGCCTGCACCCAATATCCTGGATCGGCAATTCACTGCTTCATCGACGAATCAGAAATGGGTCGCCGACTTCACTTTCCTTTGGACCGCTGAAGGCTGGCTCTTCGTCGCAGTGGTGCTTGATCTCTTCTCGCGCCGGGTCATCGGCTGGTCGATGCAACCTACGATGACAGCGCAGCTGGTGATAGACGCACTCACGATGGCCATATGGCGGCGGGGCGGTGAGCGTATGGCTGAGGAAGCAGCGCTGCTACATCACTCGGATCGTGGAAGCCAATACAGCAGCGAATCGTTTCAGCGGCTTCTACACGCGCTCGGGGTAACGTGCAGCATGAGTCGCTCGGGAAACGTCTGGGACAATTCCGTGATGGAGAGCTTCTTCTCCTCGCTCAAGACAGAGCGGACAGAGCGAAAGTGGTACCAGTCACGCGATGCAGCCCGCGCCGATGTGTTTGATTACATCGAGCGCTTCTACAATCCAATCCGGAGGCATTCAACTCTGGGCTATCTGAGCCCTATCGAATTCGAGCAGCAAGCTCGGATGCAAGAACATGCAGCTTAGCCGTGTGTCTACCAACCCGGCAGCAGCCCAGTCGCATCATTCCAGAATAGGTACGGTTGGTTTCTGGAATATGGCTCTACAGAACCGATGCATCCCGCTGTAACATACCATGCAATACAGTCACTCCACACCGAGTCAGTAACTTGTAGCGATGACTGAATCCAGGCATTCTTCCAGCGATCGCACTCGAATCTTTCGGCAGCTACATGAGTCTGGCTGCTTCGTAATCCCCAATCCGTGGGACGTTGGCAGCGCACGACTGCTGGTACAACTTGGCTTTGCCGCCCTCGCGACCACGAGCTCGGGCTTCGCCTGGTCGCTGGGCCGACCGGATAATCACGTCTCGCTGGAAGAGAGTCTCGCGCATCTGCGATCTATCAGCAGTAGCGTCGACGTCCCCATCAACGCGGACTTCGAGGGTGGCTTCGCGGTCGAGCCGGAAGCGGTCGCCGCCAACGTTGCCGCCGCGACGATGACCGGAATCGCCGGACTTTCGATAGAGGATTCGACGGGCGATGATGCAAGCCCGCTCTTCGACCTCACACTCGCGGTCGAACGAATCCGCGCAGCGCGTAGGGCGGTTGATGATAGCGATACTGGCATTGTTCTCACCGGTCGCTCCGAAGGCTTCATCGTCGGACGTCCTGACCTCGGGGAGACGATCCTTCGCCTCACCGCGTACGCCGAGGCTGGTGCGGATTGTCTTTATGCGCCGGGACTTCGCAGCATGTCTGATATCACCGCCGTCGTCCAAGCGCTCGCGCCAAAACCGGTGAACGTGCTCGTCGGAAGCGACTTCACCACGGTGGCCGCGCTAGCAGAGGCGGGCGTGCGGCGGATCAGCGTTGGTGGTGCGCTGGCACGCGCGGCGTGGGGCGGCTTCCTCAAGGCGGCGAGGGAGATAGCCGATCAGGGAACGTTCAGCAGTCTTGCCGGCGTCGTTCCGTTCGCTGACCTCAACGGATCATTCAACCATGCGCAGCCGATGCGTAACTGAGCCAGCGTAATGGGATGACCTCACAATTTCAGCATCAAAAGGAGCACTACTTATGAGCAAACCTCAATTCGGATTCGTTGTAGAGTACGTAAAGGATGTAGAGGCAGCCAAGCGTTTCTACGTCGAAGTTCTCGACCTCGAAGTCAAGCGGTACCATCCCACATTTGTCCAATTCGACAGCTTCGCGATTGCTGGCGACGAGCCGATGGAGGGAGGTGATGAACCAGAGCTGTACTGGCTCGTGGATGACGCCGAGGCATCTTTCAGCGATCTCTCGCGAAAGGCCCAGGTCAGCTTTCCTCTTACGCAGAAGCCCTTCGGCAAAGTGTTCGGCATCAAGGATCCCGACGGTCGGCCGCACTACGTGGTTGAGCTTGCCAAAAACCGACCGAGCCAGCCACAATGAGCGGAGATACGACAGTGGAAGAACGGATACACTACATGGCGGTCGCTCCGGGCATGTACAGCGCGATGATGGGCCTCGAGCGTTATCTCGCAACGTGCGGGATCGAAGCAGAGCTCCTTCACCTTGTGAAGCTGCGTGCATCGCAAGTCAATGAGTGTGCTTACTGCCTCGATATGCACTGGAAGGATCTACGTGCTGGCGGTGAGACCGAGCAGCGCCTGTACTCGCTCAACGCGTGGCGAGAGTGCCCGTTCTACACCGATCGGGAGCGCGCAGCGTTGGAATGGACGGAGGCCGTCACGCTCGTAGCTCAGGGGCAAGTTCCCGATGAGGTGTATGAGCGGGTGCACGTGCAGTTCACCGAGAAGGAGCTCGCCGATCTCACGCTCGCCGTGGCGACGATCAACGCGTGGAACCGGCTCATGATAGCAGGGCGCGCAACGCCGGGGACTTACGAGCCGCAAGCAGCACACGCTGCTGGCTGAGCCACATCGAACAGTCTCTCGAAGCGGGTGCTGCGCGCTCGGGCACTGGTCCCGGCCTCGCGTTTGCCGCACTTGCCGCGGCGGGTTGCCTCTGGGGCACGGGTTTTCTCTTTGGCAAGATCGCGCTGGAGGAGATGAGCGTCGGGCACATGGTGCTATACCGCTTCCTCTTTGCATGCCTGGGACTCGTACCAGTCGCGTTCAGGTACCGAGTAGTTCCGCGACGCGAGGACTTGGTACTATTCCTGGTCGCCGCGGCGATGTACGTGCCGATTCAGTTTCTCGTGGAGTTCCAGGGTCTCGCGCGCACGACAGTATCGCACGCCTCGCTCATGGTTGGAACTCTGCCGCTCCTGCTCGCGCTCGGTGCAGTCCTCTTCACGCACGAGCGCCTCGATCGTACTGGATGGCTATTGCTGGGTGTATCGACCATCGGGGCCGCGCTGATCGTGATCAGGGCACACGCGGATCCGAGCGAAAGCGCGTCTGGTGGGCCGACTGTGATTGGCGATGTGCTGGTCTTCATCTCCATGTTTGCGGGGGCAGCGTGGGTGCTGATCACCCAACGGCTCATGCGCCGGGGCCGAGGATATCCAGCGGTGATCACAACGCTGTACTCCGTCGGTCTGGGAACGGCGATGCTCGCAGTGTGGGTGCTCGCGACGGAGGGATTGCCACCCATCGCGATCTCCGCGCGCGCATGGGGTGCGCTAGCCGCGCAAGGACTCCTTGCCACCGCGCTCACGACACTCCTCTGGACGTGGGGGCTCACACGTGTACCAGCGGCGCGAGCCGGTGTCTTCATCAATCTGGAGCCGGTCGTTGGCGCGATACTGGGAGTCGTGTTGTTAAACGAATCTCTCGGACCTACTGCTATCGTTGGTGGCGTGCTCATCGTCGGAGCCGCTGCGGCTTTCACGTACCGACATACTTGATGCTTTGCGCGGCAAGCGCCGCGTGGCGGTCAGCTCCTGGCAGAGCGTATATTCTTCTCGAACGGCATGACGTGCTCGCTGTGCCGCTCCACGGTGTCACGGTTGGTGTACCGCGACACTCCTCTGATGATCTTGCGGCGGTACCTCACGCGGCATCATCGCGGTCGCTGCACTCGCGACTATCTGTGGTCGCTGCCAGCAGTGGGTGTGATCTCAAGAGTCGGTACGGCAATGTAGAGATGTCGAGAACGCGCCGCCGGCTCCGACTTCTGTATGAAAGCGCCAACAATGGCACCAAACCAGAGAGGAGAACTGGCCATGAAGTACATGCTGATGATGAACGTGCCACGCGGAACCGGTGTCTACAAGATTAACGACTGGTCGCCGGAGGACTTCAAGGCCCACATCGCGTTCATGCACCGCTTCAACAGGGAGCTCGCAGACGCCGGGGAGCTGGTGGGGGCCGAGGGATTGGCCTCGCCAGGCGAAGCCAGGCTGGTGCGTGCGGGGAAGAACGGCACGCCGGCGCAGACGGATGGAGTATTCCCGGAGTCGAAGGAGTTCCTCGCCGGTTTCTGGATCGTGGACGTGGATAGCCAGGAACGTGCGTACGAGCTAGCGTCCAAAGCCTCGGCGGCACCGGGGCCTGGGGGCGAGCCGCTGATCATTCCGATCGAGGTGCGCCAGATCATGAGCGCGCCCCCGACAGACGTGTGAGGTCGAGGTCTCCTGACTCCAGCGTGAACTCTACTGTCGGGCACCTGCTGCGTGAGCTTGCGCCGCAGGTGCTCGGCACCGTCGCGCGTCGTCACGGTGATTTCGCCGCAGCGGATGACGCGGTACAGGAAGCGCTGATCGCGGCGAGCGTGCAATTGCCCGTAGCCGGCATTCCCACCAACCCACGCGGCTGGCTGTATCAGGTGGCCGTTCGGCGCATGACCGATCACCTGCGCAGTGAGCTGGCGAGGGGTCGCCGCGAAGACATCGTCGCGAGCCAACTGCCGGCCGACGAGAGGTTCGTGCCGCCTCCCGATTCCGAGATCGGCGTGGAGCAGGACGACACGCTCGTCCTGCTCTTTATGTGTTGCCATCCTGTGCTGATGCCACCGTCCGCAATCGCGCTGACGCTCCGTGCGGTGGGTGGGCTCACCACCGCGGAGATCGCCAACGCGTTCTTCGTCCCGGAAGCAACAATGGCGCAGCGGATCAGCCGAGCCAAGCAGAGCATTAAGTCCTCCAACATTCCGTTCAGCATTCCCACCGATGCGGACAGCAACGAGCGACTGAGTGCGGTGTTGCACGTGCTGTATCTGATCTTCAACGAAGGATACACGAGCAGCACGGGCGCGGATCTGCATCGCACGGATCTCTCCAACGAGGCGATCAGGTTGACCCGGGCATTGCACGCGCTGCGCCCGAATGACGGGGAAATCACAGGATTGCTCGCGCTCATGCTGCTCACCGATGCACGCCGTACCGCACGGACCGGAGTGAACGGTGAGCTGATCCCGCTGGACGAGCAGGATCGCACGCTGTGGGACCAGAGACTGATCACGGAAGGGATCGCGCTCATTTCGGATGCACTATCCGAGGGGTCGATCGGCTCGTATCAGCTACAGGCCGCGATCGCGGCCGTTCACGATGAAGCAGCACGTGTGGAGGACACTGACTGGTCGCAGATCTTGGCGATGTACGGTTTGCTCGAGCGGATGTCCGACAATCCGATGGTGACACTCAGTCGTATAATTGCCGCCGCGATGGTGCACGGTCCGATGGTGGGGCTAGAGCTGTTGAAGGAGCTCGACAACGATGAGCGAATGCGTGGGCACCATCGCCTCGACGCCGTTCGGGCGCATCTGTATGGGATGGCCGGAGACCAGGAGCGTGCCGTCGCTCACTACGGAGTAGCGGCGGACCGAACGACGAGTATCCCGGAGCGGAATTATCTCATCACCAAGGCAGCTCGGCTTGGCGCCGAGCTGCGAAGACCCGAGTCTTGTGTTCGATGAGCAATAGCTTCCCCATCAAGCCGTGACCGTCGGCTGTTGCGACGCTTCCACGATCTCGCCGCGGCTGGTTATGACGTTGTCGATGATGCCGTATGCCCTTGCCGCTTCCGCCGACATGTAGTTGTCACGATCGAAGTCGCGTTCGATCTGCTCCACTGGACGGCCGGTGTGCTTGGACATGAGCGAGTTCACCTTGGAGCGCAGGAAGACGATCTCCCTGGCCTGAATCTCGATGTCCGATGCCGTGCCACCACCGCCGCTCTGCGATGGCTGATGTTGCATGATGCGTGCGTGTGGCAGCGAGGACCGCTTGCCCGGCGTGCCGCTGGCGAGGAGGAAGCACGCCATGCTCGCCGCGAACCCCATGCAGATGGTGTTCACGGGTGCCTGCATGAGTTGAAGGGTGTCGTAGATAGCGAGCCCCGCCGATACGGAGCCACCGGGCGATTTGATGTACAGATGGACGTCGCGCTTAGGATTGTCAGATTCCAGAAATAGCAACTGCGCGATGACAATGTTCGCGACATTATCATCGATCGGTGTGCCGAGGAAGATGATCCGGTCCATCAGCAGGCGTGAGAAGACGTCGTACGTTCGCTCACCGCGGCTGGATCGCTCGATAACGTATGGGGTGTACATATTCGGCATGATTTGTTCCCTCGTGGTGTTCTAGGCGGTGTTCTAGTTCCAGCCGTTGTGCGCGCAACTCACCGTCGGGCGGCGTGCGCGGTATCTGGTGGGTCGAATCTCGTACCGGGTCATCTCGTCCACGCGCATGGGAGTGTGCGTTGCGTGACGTGCGAGGCAGGTAATCACACCCGTGAAGTCGAAGCTGCGCACGTCGTTCATCTGTGCATTGTCGAATCTTGTGTGTGTTACGGTGAGCCGTGTTCCCGCGACACCATCCACGAAAGCAGAGTCGAGGTCATACCGGACGATGCTCGGCGACGATCCATCCCAACTTGCGAACCACGTGTGTTCCAACGCGCGTGCCGGATCGACCACGGAGTATTCGCCGCCGATGTGTCCTTCGTCTCCTGCTGCATCGATTGTTCGCGCGCTCCACTTGCCTCCGGGCCGAGCGTCCACATGCCAGTCCGACGTGCGATACGTAGCTTCGGAACCCCACCACGACGCCAGTTCGTGCGGCTGAGTGAGTGCCTCGAAGACGCGCTCGGGCGTTGCTGCGATCTCAACCGTGCCGCGAAGAACTCCGTTGACGGTATCAACGCTGAGCGACGGAGTTGCCGAGTCATTCATGATTGGAATTACTCCCGCTTGCCGTCGAGAGAATCCTTGGCGGGATGCTCCAGGTGGCGTTTGAGGTTTAGGAGATTGGTGCCCCAGAATGCCTGGTACGACTCAGTCCACTGCGCCACCTCACGGAGTGGCCCAGGTGTCAAATAATAGATGCGCTGGCGCCCATCGTTGCCACCCTTTCGCTCACGCACGAGCCGCGCATCGCGCAGCACCCGCAAGTGCTTCGAGACAGCGGGACGGCTCATCGCAAAACCCTCGGCAATCTCCGCGACAGGTGCCCCGCCCAAGCGGAGCCGATCCAGGATGGCTCGGCGGGTTGGGTCGGCAACTGCGGAAAAGGGGTCGATAGTAGCGAGTGTTCTTGGCATTCAATAATCAGTAACCGTACAGTTACATAATATCTTGTTTACTGATGTACTGTCAAGACAGGCGCGGGCGAGTGATCGCTGAGCGCGGGGCTGAAAGTCACCGGCCGGAAAGCTCACTGTCGCCGGATTCGCAGTATGTTGGCGCATGCCCGATCGCGCGAGGCTGCCCGCTTTACTGATTGTCGTGCTCGTCATGGTAACGATCTACCTGGCAGCGCAGGTTGCAGCGTCGCGTCTCTTCACGCACCACGAGTATGCGGCAGAGCTGGAACCGCTGCCCACGCGCACGACCGACGCATTCGGCCACCCGGGTGATCCGATAAACGTCGCGATCGTGGGAAGTCGTGACGAGCTGCGCACTGCAATGCGCATGGCTGGCTGGGTTGTAGCCGACTCGCTCACACGCGCATCCAAGATTGCCATTGCCAGGAGCGTGTTGTTCAACCGCCCCGATTCGGCGGCGCCCGTAAGTCCGCTATTTCTGCTGGGACGACAGCAGGACATCGCCTTCGAGCGTGAGGTGGGAAGCAGCGCGCGCCGGCGTC
>JBPCNJ010000321.1:0-3886 GCA_051001375.1 Gemmatimonadaceae bacterium | reverse complement strand
AACGCCACCGCTGCCGGTGCCTGCGCGAATACCGCCTGGAGCTGCTGCTCAGCCGCCTCGGCCAGCTTACTCGCTGCCTGTGCCTCTTCGGTGCGCTCCTCGAGTCGCGTGGCGGTGGCATGCAGCTCTTCGGCCTGCATCTCCAACTCGGACGCGTTGTCCTGGAGCTGCTGGTTGACGAGCTCAAGCTCGAGTTGCTGGTCCTGCAATTGAGCGTTCGCCGCGGCGAGCGCGTGGCGCTCGCGTACACGCTCGGAGATGTCGGAAGCGATAGCAACTATGGCCAGCACGTCCGCCTCCCCTGCCTCGCCGCGGAGGGCTGAGAGTGAGTAGCTGAACCACGCCTCCTCAGCCAGGCCGCCGGCCATGCGATCCGCAACGAACCGCGTCTCGTCGGTACGGAATGGCGGTCCGCCTGAGCGCACGCTCGCGAGCTGAGGTCCGATTTGAGCCCAAATCTCGCTCCACACGACGGTACCGGACCCGCCGAACGCCGTCGGATGCTTGCCACCGAGAACGCTTCGGTAGGCGTCGTTGTACAGCAGCAGATACTCTGGCCCGCAGCACAAGCTGATGGCGATGGGCGCATCCATCATGAGCCGGACACCGGTGCGGAGCGCGGAAGGCCAACCAGAGACGGAGCCTAGCGGCGTTGCGGACCAGTCGAACGCGCGACCGAGAGCGCGCATCTCGCCAGGACCGGCAAACAGGTCGTCCGCCTCGGGGCTGGCCGAGCCAGAATTGGCCGAGTCACCATGGGAAACGTCGGAGCGTGCGGAATGCAGCGGAGTGAATGAGTGCTCGCCGGCCTCTCCGCCGCGGCCGGCGCCACCGCCACTCGGAGTCATTGGTGCTTCAGTGTACTCGTCCAGGTTCGGCTCGCTCTCCAGTCCGGCGGTATATCTAATTGTGCCCACTAAATATCAACCGCCAGCACTCCGCTGAACAGGTATCTGAGGTCTCATGTATGCAGCGCGGTAGCCTCCTCCAGTCCATCGGCCAGGGCATCGTTTGCGTCGGGCTTCTGCTCGCCCGTGAGCAGTAGCAGCGCCAGAATTCCATAGATCGGAAGATGGCCGACGAGTTCGCGCCAGCCGAGGAATGGGAGCGTGAGGTTGAACGGGATGAGCGTGACGAGGATCAACAGCCTCACGTACGCCCCGGATATGAGCACCAGCCCGATGGTCAGCTCCACCGTTCCGGCGAGAAGTAGAAACATCGTGTCGGACACCGGAAGCCCGATAGCCGACAGGAAGTTGAAGTGATGGGTCGTCAAGAAGGCGAGACCCATCGGCAGATTCCACAACTTCTCGGTGAAGGCGACCACGGCGAGCCCGAGTCCGGTACACACGCGCAGCACCGGCACAGCGTATGGCAGGAGCCGCGCGACGGGACGGTGTAGTCGCTCGAGCGCCCTGTCGAAGGCAATCGGACCACGTCCTGTCGCGAAGAGAAAGAACGCGACGCCCAGGAGCTCAGTGTGCTCGATCAGCCACACAGGCCCGAAGTAGATGGCGCCAACGAGCCAGGTCAGTCCCAGCGCGGCCGCCGCGACCCGGGTCAGCGCGCCGTAGATGAAGCTCAGCGCGATCGCGATCTCCGCCAGGCCGAGCAGGCCGCCGAGCAGGTTGACTGGCAGCGGGAGATTGGGGATGAACAGCTCTCTGCTGACGCCACCCACCAGCAGCGTTACTCCCGTGTGTACTCCAATCACGAGTGGCATCCAGGAGAGGAGCCGCTCGTAGTTCGCCCACGGCATGCCTAGCTGCATGGGGCCAAGCGCAACTGTGCGACGGCCGCGCAGCCGCCAGAGCAGGACGGTTATCGCCGTGATCACCAGAGCTATGCTTACAGGAATCAGACTCTGCGGCGACGCCCAGCGCTCAACCTGGACCGGGTAGAGTGCGTCGTCCGTGAACCAGCGCTCATGCAGAATCATGCTGTACATCCCTCAGAACTGTCAACAAGCATCAACAAGTATCAACAAGTATCATTCAAGCCCTCATCATTCGCTCGGGATCGGCGAACCTGCCGACAGTGCGTGTACAACGGTGAGCAGGAACAGACAGCCCGTCGCGGAACGTGCGGAATGCTCCACGCCCGGTGCAAGAACGAGCACGTCACCGGTAGCAAGTGGATACTCCTGGTCAAGTGCCTCGAAGCGGACCTCGCCTTGTAGCACGTGTATTGAAACCGGTCCATCGGTGCTATGCGCGGGGAGATCCCCGCCCGCCGCTATGGCGATCATTGTGAGCCGAAGCGGTCCTTCCTTGACCAGCGTGCGTGCAGTACGGCCGTGCCGGGCAAGCAGAACGGGGTCGATCATCCACTCGTCTTGCGTCAGATGATGGATCAGGACTTCGCCCGCTACCGTTCGGTGCATTGATGACATGGCAGTGTGTATGAATTGTTTGCTCTGGTCCGCACGACCGACCAGTGGAATGTATCCAACATGGTGGCGGATGTCTGACGTGGGCGCTTCAGTGCTGCATACGTGTCCGAAAAGCGGGCGTTAGTGCGCGTTCGACGAGTGCGAGTGCACCGTCCACAACGAGTGCCAGCACCGCGGCTGGGAGTGCGCCAGAGAGGATCATGCGCGTATCGGCGAGTGCGAGACCGGCGACGATCGGCTCACCCAACCCGCCGGCGCCTATGAACGCAGCAAGCGTTGCCGCGCCGACGGTAATGACCGCTGCCGTCCTAACGCCTGCCATTATGACGGGCGCGGCGAGCGGAAGCCGGACCATGAGCAATCGCTGCGACGGAGTGGTGCCAAGTGCCTCCGCCGCTTGCACGGCCGCGGGATCAGCGTCGCGTACGCCGGTGTACGTGTTGCGCGCGATCGGGTACAACGCGTACAGCCAGAGTGCCACAAGCGCGGGAGCTGTACCAATGCCTAGTAGCGGAATCATGAACGCGAGCATGGCGATGCTCGGCACAGTCTGGATGGCGCCGAGTAGTCGTACGGTTGGCTCCGCGACCGCGCGCGCTCGTTCCAGGCCGAGGCCGAGCGGAATGGCGATGAGCACCGCTGCTGCCAGTGCCGTGGCGACGAGAAAGAGGTGACGCAGCGTGAGTGCGCCGATGTCCGTACGCCGCTGCCAGAGATAACGCGAGAAGGTCACGTTGTTGGCGCGCGTAGAAGACTGTGTATTCGCGACGCGCCCGCGTACCAGCCCAAGCTGAGCCAGAGCATCAGCGGCAACCCGGTGGATATCCTCGCCGTCGACTTCTACTCGCCGGTTTAGCTCGCGCATGGTTGTTTCATTCAGCCGATCACTCAGCAGCGTGAGTGGTGCGATTGCATCCGGGTCTTGCAGCGTCAGTCGACGGCTAACGAGTGCAGCTGCCTCATACGGCGGAAAGAAGTGCCGGTCATCAATAAGCGTTACGAGGTCGTAGCGCGCGAGGAGGCCATCGGTGGAGTAGCCATCGACCACGTCAACCGCCGCGGCGGCCAGTGCCTGGTACTTCACGGCTGGCGCGAGCGGACGCACCTCGCGCAGGTGCAGACCGTATACCCGGGCGAGTCCGGGGAGACCATCCGCACGTCCGATGAAGTCGGGTGTGAACCCGGCTAGCAGGTGCGGTCCCTCGCGCGCGAGATCAGTCAGCGTGTGGATGTGATACCGATCCGCGGTCGCGCGCCGGACAGCGATGGCGTATGTATTCTGGAAGCCCAGTGGCGGAAGCCAGCGGACGCCGTAGCGCGCAGTGGATACTCGCGCAACGTGTTCGTACACAGCGCGCGGGTCGCGCGCGATCGAGTCCGCCACCGAATCGTGCAGGATTACCAGAAGCCCCGTGCCCGTGTACTCTGGATATACATCGATCGCGTCGCGACTGAGGGCAGCAAACGCGACCTCCGTCGCGCCCAGCCCTGGGC
>JBPCNJ010000320.1:0-5419 GCA_051001375.1 Gemmatimonadaceae bacterium | reverse complement strand
TTCGCGACGCCGTCCAGCTCCGTGGTAAAGCATCTCCTGGGCAGTGCGCTCGTCTTGTCATCGGCGCTGGCCTTGCCGCGCTCGATTGCCCTATCAAAGGACTTCACGATGGACGCACGCGCGCGCTCGCCGAGCGCGTCCGACACTTCGCGCACGATCGTCGTATAACCTGCCTGAGCGCACACTTGCGCGATCCCGGAGCCCATAAGTCCGCCGCCGAGCACGCCTACTGTCTGTATCTCTTTCATCGCGGTTTGATGTTCCTGATCGAGGACGTCACCGGTACGATGTGCGCGGGACCGTGAGAGCGTCGAGCAGCCTTGCTGGGCGGCGTACGTCGCCATACTCCAGACGGTCGAGCACCTGCTCCAGCGCGAGCGCCATGCGCGCAGCGAAATCGTGATGCTTGCGCATCAGAACGTACGCGCCGGCCCCGCCGACCAGTAGCGGAACACCCGCACTCACGAACACGAGCGCGGCGGCGACATGTGCCACGACGCCGAGCGTCGCGGCAGTACCGCCGGCGAGGGCTCCGCTGGCGCTGAGCGCACTTCCGGCGCGTACCAGATTCGATCTGGACTGCGACAGATCCGCATCCAGCCGAACGAGCGAGCGGTCGGCATCGACAGGAACAACCGTGGCCGCCACCTGGCGCGCACGGGCCAGATGATACGATCGGCCACCGATACGGAGACTGCGCTTGATCGCGCCGAACCAATCCGTGCGTGGCTCCCAAACTACGCGATCAGCAAAGCGTCGCTGCACTTGCAGGCATTCGTCGTGCTGCATCCACGAGTCGAGTGCGGCAACCATTGCCTCCGGCTCGCCCAGAATTGTACGCGACGCGGAGACTACCGACGGGCCAGCAACGCGCGCCAGCCACTGGCCCTCTTCTTCGTCTCCGCTGTCGATGCGCGTGCGCTCCTCGGCGAGTGCCTGCCGCACGCTGGTGGGCGTGAGACCGGCCTCCTTTGCTATGTCGAGAAGACGCGCTTCGGTAATCGCGTCGTTGTCGCTCTCGCCACCGATCCCCTGAAGTTCAGCGGCACGCGCGAGCACACGTTCCACCGCGCGACGGTCGAGACCGTTTTGCGCGTTCGGAGCGCTCTGATCCGGAAGGTTGGGATCCGGCGGAGTCTGGGACGGGAGGTTAGATGCCACCTTGAACCTGGTCGATCTGGCGCGCGAGTGCGTCGCGTATCACATCAGGCAGTGGGAAGATGGTCGCGAGCTGTGCTCGTGGAGTCGCGCCAACTGTGCGACCGGTCGCGCGTACGTAGTATCGTGCGTAGCCGTCGGCCAACTCTGGGACGAGCTTCTCCAGCAGCATGAGACCGCCGCGCACGGAGGCGGAGCTCGTCAGGCGGTCGAGCGTGCCAGTGCGTTGTTCGGCGGGCGTGGTATTGTCCGCGATCACGGTGTTGGCAACGGTACCGGCCAGCTCGTGAGCGATGACGTAGATCGCGTCCGACGCGTCCGACGGCCGCTGCGGAAAAGAGACGGCCACAACATTACGCTGTGCTCCGCCGCTACCGCTCATGGTCCGCCCCTCGCCATCCAGCGGGAGCGATAGCAGAATGTCGCCGTCACGTTGCTGCGTGTTGTTGAGAAAGCGTTGCACGCGCGGACGGACCGAGTTCTGCCACATTCCCTGAACCGAGTCGATCACATTGGCTCGCTCGCGCTGCTGCTGAGTCCAGTACGAGTGGTAGAACTTGGTGTTCTCATCCCACAACGAGGACGCAAACAGCGACAGCCACGCGCGCTCGGGAGCGCTCTGGAAGTAGCTCGCCAGAACGCTGAACTGCTGCGCCTCCAGTTGCGACCGCGCCGCCTGCACGTTCCCCTCGGCCGCAATGAAGCGATCGATCGTTGAACGCATCTCATCCACCGACGAGAAGTAGAACGGGAGGAATTGCGCGTTGACGAGCGTGCGGTTAGACGTCAACTGGTTTTGCAAACGGTCGAGATTGACGTCCAGCTGCGTGGTGACGTTGGCTCGGTTCTTCAGTACAGTCAGCTCGTCGCGATAACCACGCCGGAAGTACGGCACCAGCGTGCTGTCGGGCTGCAACAGTGCAAATCCGTGCAGCCACAGATCGACGTTCTCGCGCGTCTTGACGGGCCACTGGCGTATCGCCGCGTTGGGGCCGGCACTGGCGCTGGGTTGCGCGGGGGTGACGGTCGGCGCGGGCGGTCCAGCGGAGGCGCATGCGAGTACGCCGGCGAGTACACCGAGCAGAGTCGCGCTTCGGAGCGGAAGAGTAGTGGGCATTAGTCGGCTAATCTCGCGATCGTGTACACACTTCTTATACACGATCAGGCTGGGAAGGACTCGACTACCACTGCGATTCCCTGGCCACCGCCGATGCACGCCGTCCCAAGTCCGTACCGCTTTCCGATCGCCCGTAACGCGTGTAATAGATGAACGGTGATGCGCGCGCCCGAAGCGCCGAGTGGGTGACTCAGCGCGATCGCGCCACCGTGGATGTTGAGCTTCTCACGCGGAATGCACAGCTCGCGCTCAACGGCGCAGGCCTGTGGGGCGAAGGCTTCGTTCACCTCCACCAGGTCCATGTCGTCCAGCGCCATGCCGGCGCGCTTGAGCGCCGCACGGGAAGCGGGGACAGGACCGATCCCCATGATCTTTGGATCAACCCCTGCCAGCCCCCACGAAACGAGTCGGCCGAGCGGCTTCACCCCGTTGCGCTCGGCAAATTCGGCGGTGGAGATGACCATTGCCGCGGCGCCATCGCCGATGCCCGACGCATTCCCCGCGGTCACAACTCCGTTGTCGCGGAAAACCGTGCGCAGCTTGGCTAGCCCCTCGGCCGTCGATTCGGGGCGCATGTGCTCGTCCCGGCGGAACTCTTCGGTCTGCTTGGTCTTGGCGTTACGGACCGGAACTCCGATAACCTCGTTGTCGTAGATCCCGTTGGCCCACGCGTCGCGGGCCAACGTCTGTGATCGGAGCGCCATCTCGTCCGAGGCAGCGCGGTCGATGGTGTATTGTTCGGCCAGATTCTCGGCAGTGTCCCCCATCGCGACCTCACCGTACGAATCTCTGAGCCCTTCCATCAGCGTGTCTTCCAGCGGCGGCGACTTGCCCAGTGGCAGGCCCCAGCGAATGCCGCGCACTGCGTACGGAGCCTGGGACATGGACTCCGCGCCTCCCACGAGGCAAACTTCTGCCTCGCCAGCAATTATTTCCAGCGCTCCACTCACGACAGCTTGGAACCCAGAGCCGCACAACCGGTTTACAGTAAGGGCGGGCGACTCCGTGGGGCAGCCGCTCTTGAGCGCAACGTGGCGGGCGAAGTAAGCAGAGTCGTTCGTGGTGTAAAGCACATTTCCGAAGATGGTCTGCTGTATTGATGATGGCCCTATACCGGCGCGCGCTATTGTCGCCTTGGAAGCCAGTACGGCCAGATCGATGGCGCTAATGTCTCGGAGAGCGCCGCCGAAGGTTCCGAACGGCGTGCGCACGCCCGAGAGAAAGACGATGTCGCTCGCTGAATTTTGGGTCCCCATGTGGAGTAATCTGCGGGGCAACGTTGACAGAAATCCTATGATTCGTTCGACAGTTCTGACAGTATCGTTTGCGGCATCGCTGGCGCTGGTCGGCGCCGCCACTCCTTCACTGGCGCGCGCACAGGGCGGGAGCATAATTGGCACCGTGGAGGACTCGCTGCACGGAGGCGCGTTGCCTCAGGCTGGCGTGGCGGTGGTGCAGCTTCCGCAGCGTCACGTGGTCACATCGGCTTCGGGCGCTTTCCGCATCGACTCGCTTCCGGCCGGCCGCTACACTCTCCAGGTCACGCATCCAGTCCTCGACTCGCTGGGGATCCGACTGGTATCTGACACTCTCGCGGTCGCGGCCGGCAAGCTGCAGACGGTTTCGCTCAGTGTTCCGGGGGCGCGCACTCTAACGTCGATAGTGTGTACCCCGGCCAAGCTCCGGTTCGGGCCGGGGGTGATCCTCGGCCGTGTGGCTGAAGCTGACACGGAAAAGCCAGCCGAAGGGGCAGAAGTTTCAGTGGCCTGGACCGAAACCGAGGCTGGAGCCGACATAGGGATCAGGAGTGCGCCGAGATTGCGCAAGGCAACGGTGTCCGCGGATGGGACATACCGCATTTGTGGAGTGCCGGCCAGCTTCAAGGGGTCGCTGCAGGCGACGCGCGGCGGTGCGAGCACGGCCGAGGTGCCGATCGAGGTTAGTGAACAGGCACTGTCGATGCGCCTGCTGTACCTCCCGTCGCCGACTGGGCAGGTAGCGGCGACAGCGCCGGCCGCTCCGGCCGCGAACGCAGGCACAAGTGGAAGCGCCTTCGGGAGTGCGATCGGAGCCGGGAAGGGAACTGGGACCGCAACTGGGACCGCAACTGGAAACCCTGCGACCGGCACGAGTGGGCGCGCGGCCGCGGCTGCCAACAGTCCGAGCACCAGTTCGAGACCAGTACGCGCACTGGCATCCGGCAACGCGGTGATCAGAGGCAAGGTGACCAATGCTGGTGGCGTGCCGGTGAGCGACGCGCGGGTCTCGGTGCAGGGAAGCAGCGCCAGCACCGCGAGCAACGCCGATGGCAGCTTCACGCTCAGCGGCGTTCCTGCTGGAACACAGGCCGTCCTCGTGAGACGGGTGGGTTACGAGCCGGTAGAGCTACCGATAGACGTGCGGTCCAGGCTGCCTAATGAGCTAACTGTGCGCCTCGGCAGCTACACGCCACAACTGGCAACGGTTGAAGTCAAGGTGAAGCAGCCCGATCGTTTTGGATCGAGCGGTTTTGACAAGCGCCGCAGTACGGGGATGGGCAAGTACATGGACGAGGACCAGATTGTGAAGATAGCTCCGACATTCACCAGCGACGTGCTGCGCCGCGTGCCGGGACTGTATGTCTCAGGGAGCGGACAGAACGCCAGCGTTACGACCACACGTGGAAACGGCTGCGTGTCGTATCTGGTCGATCGCAATCCTATTCGCCTCGGCGGTTCCAGCCTTGACGACCTGGTGAACGCGAGCGACGTCTCCGCTGTCGAATTCTACCAGCCTTCGGAGATTCCTCTGGAACTCAGTAGCGGATCCAACGGTGGCTGTGCGCTACTGGTGATCTGGACCAAGCGAGAGGTGCGCGACCCACGGAAGGGGTAGTGACGTCGCGCGTTTGCTGCGCCCGCAATACTCCTACTGTCACTCTCTTACCGGATCCCGCACCAACACAACGCCGATAACGAACGTCACGGCGGCGACCCCGATCGGGTACCACAGCCCCGCGTAGATGTTGCCGGTGCGCGCAACCAGTGCGGTCGCGATGAGTGGGAGGAATCCGCCGAACCATCCCGTTCCGGTGTGGTGCACGAATGAAACCGAGGTGTAGCGCACTCTGGTCGGGAATGCCTCGACCAGGAGTGCGCCGAGCGG
>JBPCNJ010000319.1:0-11890 GCA_051001375.1 Gemmatimonadaceae bacterium | reverse complement strand
CTGGAACTGTAGCGCACCATTTCCGCGTGCGGGATGCCGTCCTCGTCGTAGTCAAGCCCCGTTGGCTCGAAGCCAAAATCGCCGTAAAACCGTAGCAGATACCGCTGCGCACCAATACGGATCGGCTGCGGCCCGTACAGCGATTCGCACCGTGCTATTCCCTCACGCATGAGTGCGCGTCCAAGCCCGCTACCCCGAACCGCAGCGGCGGTCATAATCCGGCCGAGGGACGGCTCAGGGTATTTGACACCTGGCGGGACAATTCTCAGATACGCCGCTAGCTCGCCACGGAACCGCGTCCACAGATGGTGCGAGAATCGGTCGAGGTCGTCGCAATCCTGATACGGGCACGCCTGCTCTACTACAAAGACCGCGCTGCGCGCGCGCAGAATGTCGTACAGCTCCGTAACCGTCAACTCGTCGAAGCAAGTGCAACGCCATACCGGTTGCGACGCGCTGATCACGGTCGCATCAATCGCTTTTCGCATCGGGCAGGAATACCATCAGCTGGCCTTGAGCTGAAGCGGCCTGGCGAGCATCGGACGCAGATACTGCCCGGTGTGCGATGCGGCAACTTCCGCCACCTGCTCCGGCGTCCCGCTCGCGACGATGTTCCCACCGCGCAATCCGCCCTCCGGACCCAAGTCGATAATCCAGTCAGCGGTCTTGATGACGTCGAGGTTGTGCTCGATCACGAGAACCGTATTGCCGCGGTCCACTAGCGTGTGCAGCACCTTGAGGAGCATGCGAACGTCCTCGAAGTGCAGCCCTGTCGTCGGCTCGTCCAGGATGTAAAAGGTGCGTCCCGTGTCCCGCTTGGAAAGCTCGGACGCGAGCTTGACGCGCTGCGCCTCACCACCGGACAGAGTCGTTGCACTCTGTCCGAGGTGGATGTAGCCCAGGCCGACTTCGTTCAATGTGTTGAGCTTGTTAAAGATGCGCGGCTGATTGGAGAATACCTCCAGCCCATCTTCAACCGTGAGCTCAAGCACGTCCGCTATGCTGAGCCCGCGGAAGCGTATCTCGAGCGTCTCGCGGTTGTATCGCTTGCCCTTGCATACATCGCACGGAACGTACACGTCGGGGAGGAAGTGCATCTCAATCTTGACGAGGCCGTCCCCCTCGCATGCCTCACACCGGCCGCCCTTGACATTGAAGGAGAAACGGCCCGGTCCGTAGCCGCGAATCTTGGACTCCGGCAGCTCCGCGAAAAGCTCGCGTACCGGCGTGAACAGCCCCACATACGTCGCGGGATTGGAGCGCGGTGTACGACCGATCGGGCTCTGATCGATGTCGATCACCTTGTCGAGATGTTCCAACCCGGTGATGCGCTTATGCGCACCCGGGATCACGCGTGCGCGATAGAAGTGACGCGCAAGCGACTGGTGCAGAATATCTTCGATCAAGGTCGATTTGCCCGACCCTGAAACGCCCGTCACGGCGACGAACGTGCCGAGCGGGATTTCCGCGTCGATGTCGCGCAGATTGTGCTCGGTCGCGCCCTCGATGCGCACGATCCTGTCCGGATCAACCGGCCGCCGCATTTCCGGCACCGCGATCACGGACTCGCCGCGCAGATACCGACCGGTGATCGAAGCGGGATCGTTCATCACCTGCTGCACCGTTCCCTCGGCGATGACAAAGCCACCGTGCTTACCGGCACCCGGTCCCAGATCGATGAGGTGATCGGCCGCGAGCATTGTCTCCTCGTCGTGCTCGACAACAATTACAGTGTTGCCCAGATCGCGCAGATGCCGCAGCGTCGCGAGCAAGCGGGCATTGTCGCGCTGATGCAGACCGATGGACGGCTCGTCCAGGATATACAGCACACCGACCAGGCGCGAGCCGATCTGCGTCGCCAGGCGGATGCGTTGCGCCTCGCCACCAGAAAGTGACTCGGCTGCTCTGCCGAGCGTGAGATAATCCAGACCGACATCAACGAGAAAGCGCAGTCGCTCGCGCACTTCCTTGAGGATGGGGCCGGCGATGTCGGGGTCGAGGCCGGGCGAATCTTCGGTGCGCAGCAGAACGTCGGCGAAAAACGCGACGGATTCTCCAATCGACAGTGCGACCAGATCGCCGATGTTTATCCCCGCAATTGTAACGGCGAGCGACTCGGGCTTGAGACGTCGGCCGCCGCACGTCGTACACGGAAGCGCGGTCATGAACTGCTCCAGATCCAGTCGCACCGAGTCCGACTCTGTCTCGTCGTAGCGACGTTGCACGTTCGCCACTATGCCTTCCCACTTTGCCTCGCCGCTGCTCTTCGCCGTGCTCTTCACGCCGCGCTTGCCGCTGTTGCCATACAGCAGCGCGTCGCGCGCGCTCTGCGGCAGATCACCCCAGGGCGTGTCCAGGTCGAAGTCGAGCTCGCGCGCCAGTCCGGGCAGAATGTTTCGGCGGAGATATCCGTCCGGCTCACCCCACGGGAGAATCACCCCTTCCGGGATCGTGAGGCTGGGATCGCCCAGAATGAGAGCCTCGCTGACCTCGCGCCGGGTGCCGAGTCCACCGCACTTGGCGCAGGCGCCGAACGGTGAGTTGAACGAGAACTGGCGCGGCTCCAACTCAGCGAGCGAAACTCCACACACAGGACAGCCGTACTTCTCGGAGAAGATGTTCAGTGAATTGTCGTCGTATCGCTTCACCTCGACCAGACCATCGGCGAGCTTGAGCGCTGTCTCCACCGAGTCGGCCATGCGCGCCCGGTCGTCCTGCTTCACGACGAGGCGATCGACGACGATCGATACGCTGTGGTTCAGCTTCCTGTTGAGCTTGGGCGGCGAGGCGAGCTCGATCAGCTCACCATCTACGACCGCGCGCACGAAGCCCTGCTTGCGCGCCGACTCAAACAGGTCGCGGAACTCTCCCTTTCGCTCACGGACCAATGGGGCGAGCACCTCGATCCGGGTATCTTCCGGCCACTGCAGGATCGTCGATGCAATCTGGGCGGCGCTCTGCCGCTCTACGGGACGGTTACACTCAGGACAGTGCGGCGTGCCTGCGCGCGCGTACAGCAGTCGGAGATAGTCGTAGATCTCCGTCACTGTTCCCACCGTGGAGCGCGGATTGTGGCCGGCTGTTTTCTGCTCGATGGAAATCGCGGGCGACAGGCCTTCGATGGAGTCTACGTCGGGCTTCTCCATGAGTCCGAGAAACTGCCGAGCATAGGCGGAGAGTGACTCGACGTAGCGGCGCTGCCCTTCCGCGTAGATCGTATCGAAGGCGAGCGACGACTTGCCCGAGCCCGACAGCCCGGTGATCACGGTCAGCTTGTCGCGCGGGATGGTAACGCTAACATCGCGCAGGTTATGCTCGCGCGCACCCCTGACGATCAGTGCTTCTTCAGCCATAGCCTCTAAAGCTAACCGGCTTACGGGTTAAATTCGGGCATGCCACATGCTGATGCCGTAGTAATCCTCACTACCGTCGGAACGGAAGATGACGCTGCCCAGCTGATTCGCGCACTGCTGGAGCGTCGCCTGATCGCCTGCGGAACGATGCTCCCCAAGTCGCGCTCGATCTACCGTTGGGAAGACAAGATCGCCGACGAGACGGAAGTCACCCTCATTCTCAAGACCCGTTCGGCATGCCTGGGTGCGCTCGAACAGTCGTTCGAAACGCTCCATCCATACAAGCTCCCGGAGCTGCTGGTGCTGCCGGTCGCCGCCGGGCTTCCCCGGTACCTGAGCTGGATTGCAGACGAAACGGGACTGGCCATCGCGTGAAGCGCGGGTGGATTGCCGCCGGCGTGATTGTCCTGTGGGTTGCGGCGTTGCTGGTGGTGTGGCATCGCAGTACCGCGGTGTCGCCGGCCGAACGGCTGGGTGCCGCCGCGATGCGCCTGGACCCGGCCACGTACTACTACGCGCTGTTTCAGGGCGGCAGCAAGATAGGCGTTGCCTCTTCGACCATCGACACGTCCAGTCGTACAATGCGTGTAACGGAAGTTGTCCGTGCTCGGACGGTGGTTTACGGCGACAGCCAGACGGTTACCGGCTCATCCACAGCGTATCTGACGCGCGGTTTCGCGCTCGACAGCTTCGCGCTGGCGCTCGGTGGCGATCAGGGGCCCTTCCGCCTCACCGGCGTCCCGAAGGGACGGGCCGGCGTGACGCTCCCAACTCTTGCGCCGATGGAGCTGATGCTCAGCGGCGACAGGACCGTCGGGCGGTCCGGAACATACTGGGTATTCAATCCACTATCGCAGCGGGTCGAGCTTACGACTTTGAGGATTACGGCCGAGTCGCTGCTCACGGTGGTCGACAGCGCGCGGTACGATTTTATCCGAGAGGAGTGGCTGCCGGTCCGGAGCGACACGGTGCGGGCTTGGGCCATATCGACACCGACCGCGAGTTTCAGCGCCTGGGTCGATGCCGATGGCCGCGTGGTCGCTGCGACTGAGCCAGGCGGCCTGTCGATGACTCGAACGGCGTACGAACTAGCGACGGCCAAGCCGCGGACCATTTCCCAGGCGAGCATCCCCGCGAAGGTGCGCGCCATCTCACCGGCCGGCGTCGACGTGGGCGGAAACAAGCGATGATTCGTCTTTCCCGGCTCATCAAGCGGTACGGAGACTTCACAGCGGTGGGCGGCGTAGATCTCGTGGTGCCACGCGGCCAGCTGTTTGGGTTCCTGGGCCCGAATGGCGCCGGCAAGACGACAACTCTGCGGATGATCGCCGGCATTCTGCAGCCGTCGTCCGGAACCGTAGAGATCGCGGGCATTGACCTCGCGAAGGACGCCATTGCGGCCAAGTCAAAACTCGGCTTCATCCCGGACCGGCCATTCATCTATGAGAAGCTCACTGGGGCCGAGTTCCTGCGCTTTGTTGCGGGATTGTACAGGCAGAGCGGCGCTGACATCGAGCGGCGCGGTGACGAGCTGCTCGCCCTCTTTGACCTCGCGGAGTGGAAGCACGAGCTGGTGGAGAGCTATAGCCACGGAATGCGGCAGAAGCTCATCATCGCGAGCGCATTCGTGCACCGGCCAGAGGTGATCGTGGTAGACGAGCCGATGGTGGGACTGGATCCAAAGGCGGCGAGGCTGCTCAAGGAGCTCTTCCGCGAGTACGTGTCGCGCGGCAACACGATCATGATGTCGACACACACTCTCGAAGTCGCGGAGACGTTGTGCGACCGGATCGCAATCATCCAGAAGGGGACGATCCGCGCACTCGGCACCATGGACGAGCTTCGCGCCGACGCCCGGACGGGCGCGGGATTAGAGGAAATATTCCTGCGTCTGACGGGCGAATCTGGCGCGCGCACGGTGGTGCAGGTTCTGGATGCCTGAGTGCCGGGAGCAGTCGGGCCACGCATTACAGTCACTCTCCCACTCAAGCGCTTGCTAGATGCGGGTCAGTTGCGTCGCACTCACCACGACCGGTAGACTACCGCTGCTGCGGTGGGCCATCCTTGACTTCACACGACAGACCCACGGCAATCGAGAACTCATTGTCGTCATTGATCGTGACCCTGTGCTGGCAGCGGCTGTACGGCGGTACGTGGCCGCCATTGTAGGACACGACATACGCATCGTTCAGAGCGAGACAAAGTTGCCGCTCGGATCGCTTCGGAACCTCGGCATCGAAGCCGCCACGGGAGACGTGCTGTGCCAGTGGGATGACGACGACAGGTACTCAGCGGGTCGACTTGCACACCAATTGGGCACTCTCAACGGGACGGGTGCGGATGCGTGTTTTCTTCATGACCAGCTTTACTATTTCACCGATCGCGAAGAAGTACACTGCGTTGACTGGCGATATCACCGTGGAATGCCGATCCCTCTGACCTGGCGGACGGTGATTCCCGGCACCGTTATGTGGCGCAGATCGTCCGCGCGTTACCCCGCAGCGGGACCGGGCGGACGGATCGGAGAGGACACACTGTTCGCTCGGCACCTTGCGCTCGGACATATCGTGGCCGTTCCTAACCGCACCTACTGCTATTTGCGTGTATTTCATGGCGGGAACGTGTGTACCCGTCGGCATCACGAGCGAGCAGCACGCGTCCGCGGGCTTTCCGCGGGCCAGGTTCGCAGAGAGCGTATAGCGATCGAGAGCGTGTTGAGCGAGCTCGACGTTCCGGTCGTATCGGTTATGAGTGGGCGTCAGGCTGTTTTCACTCCTGGCGGATACGCCGCCGAGCGAGGTGAAGCGTGATGCTGCTGACCCCGGTCAGAATGATGCTGCATATTCTCAGTCCAAAGTTGCAGACCGTGCGCGCACGCGTACGACACGGTGCGCGCGATAGACTCGGACGCGTTGTTCTGTTCAGTGTAATTGGAACGCTGTTCTGGGCGCTCATCTTTGGAATCGTTTTCCGGCTCCTATCGTATTTCAAGAACGTTCCGGAGATAGGCGCGCTGCTAGCGGCCAAGTTGCTCGGGCTGGTACTGCTCAGCTTCATGGGATTGCTCCTCCTGTCCAACATCATCACAGCACTGTCGACGTTCTTCCTTGCACGCGACCTGGACCTGTTGGTGGGATCACCGGCGGACTGGCTCGCGGTGTACGGTGCGAAGCTGATCGAGACGGCGGTGAACTCCAGTTGGATGGTACTGCTCATGGCGGCGCCGATCTTCACCGCGTACGGGATCGCGTACGACGGAGGGTGGTGGTATCCGCTTGTTGCGCTGGCCGCTATTGTTCCCTTTCTGATCATCCCCGCCGCGATAGGGACGGCATTTACACTGTTGCTCGTGAATGTGTTTCCAGCGCGGCGGACGCGGGAGGTTCTCAGCGTCATCACGATCGTGTCGGCGGGCGGCATCGTGCTGGCGTTCAGGATGCTGCGTCCGGAGCGACTTGTACGACCGGAAGGATTTCGCTCGCTCGTAGATTTTCTTGCGGTCCTGCGTACGCCGACCTCGCCATTGTTGCCGAGCGAGTGGGTACAATCGGGAGTGGTTGGCTGGCTCACGTACGAGGGAGATCCGCTGTCCTTCGCGCTGCTCTGGTCAACTGCCGCGGCGCTGGTTGTGTTTGGCGCACTGCTGCATCGAGCCCTCTACGCTCGCGCCTTCAGCAAGGCTCAGGAGAGCGCAGGGCGCACTGCCGCGCCGCGCCGCCGCGTCGCGGACGCGATACTCCGTCTCATTCCGATCACCAGGCGGGAGCTGCTTCTCAAGGAGCTGCGCGTCTTCTTCCGCGACACCACGCAGTGGTCGCAGCTAATTCTGCTGGTGGTGCTGGTGCTGGTCTACATCTTCAACGTGCGCTTGTTGCCACTTCGAGGCGACGGCGTGACGTTCTTTCTTGCGAACCTAGTCCCGTTCCTCAATCTCATTCTGGCGGGCTTTGTGCTCGCGTCGATCGCGGCCCGGTTTCTGTTTCCGACGGTGAGCATGGAAGGCCGCACCTGGTGGTTGCTCAAAGCGAGTCCGCTGTCGATGCGCGATCTGCTCTGGGCCAAGTTCTGGGTCGGCACCGCGCCGCTGGTATTGCTCGCGCTCGGCATCGTCTTCACCACTGATGTGTTGCTCGGGGTGAGCGAGTTCATGACCGCGGTGTCAGTCGGGACAATCACGCTGATGACGTTCGCGCTCGCAGGGCTAGCGATTGGGTTCGGGACGCTCTTCCCGCAGTTCGAGACTGAGAATGTCGCTCAGATCCCAACTTCATTCGGGGGTCTGCTGTTCATGATGACCGCGATCGCTCTGATCGGCGCGATCATCGTTCTGGAGGCAAGGCCGGTGTACGTGTATCTCTCGGCGCGTTCCTTCGGCACTCCGCTCGACGCGACGTCGATGGTCACCGGCTTCTCGGCGGCCGCGGCACTGTGCCTGGTGGCCACCTTCGCTCCGCTAAGGCTGGCGATCCGACGACTGGAACACCTGGAGCGCTAACGCGCGCGAGCTGTTGGCGACCTTTCCCGAAACGCGCGGAGTAACGGCGGGAGCGAGGCGAGCGCCCACACGCCTTCCAGGATGATGAATCCCCAACGCTGGTCGTGAACGGCCACCCACGTAAGCAGTGCCGAGCCCACCGCGTTGAGTGCGTTGTAGATGGCTGAGGTGAGGCGCATGCGCCCCATCTGCGCGGCGACGTACGCCCATAACAGACATGCGGCTCCTAATAACGAGACTATCTGAAATATCATTGAATCGTATCAGGCCGCGAGAGCGCGACCGCAGTCTGAGCAGAACAGCGCGTCAGATTCCGGCCGCGGGCCGCAGGAATCGCACACTATCTGATGCGCGCGGTCCAATTCTCCGGCGCGCATCGCGGCTACGGCACGCTCGGTGTACGAGCTCTTCAGCTCGGCGTAGTCACGCTCAGACAGCTTGCCGGTGGCATGGTCGAACTCGATTTCCCGAAGCGCGTCCACGGCCGTCGTCACGCGCTCACGGCCGGCGCCGCGAGCAATGGTGCTGATCCCAAGTGGCTCGCGGAAGAGTGGGTAGAGCACAAACGCGAGGGCGAGCAGTGCGAGCGACGTACCCATCAACATCGCCGTCATTCGTCGTTCCGCATGGCCTCGTGCAAACGCGCCATCTCGTCCGTTGTAACATCAATTCGCGGAGCGGCGACGGCGGACGCAGCCTCGGGGTGGCTCCAGTGCTTGAGCAGAGCGAAGAGCGCAACACTGCCCGCTCCTATGGCACCGAACGGAAGCAGGTAGCCGACCCAGTTGAAGCCCTGCTTCACCGGAGACATGAGCACACGCTCGCCGTACACTCTCTGGAATGCAGACATGATCTCGTCCGCGTCGTAGCCGCCGAGCACGAGTCCCATGGCGTCGGCGTGCATGCGCGGTGAAACCGGACAGGTAAAGTCAGTCGTGCGGCAGGTGTACACGTCCAGCGTGCAACCGCATTGGCACTGGAGCTTGTGCTCCATGTCGTCGCGTTGCGCATCGGTCACACGGGGTGCCGCATTCGCTTTGGCTGGCAGTCGTACGGGACGATACGCATCGTCGTCCATCGGAGCGCCGGTGGTAGCCCTGGCTTCTTCCTGAGCATGTAGAACCCCGGCGGAAAGTGCACCCGCGACGGACACGAGAAAGCCGCGCCGCGTAAGGCGCAAGCTGTCCATATTGCTCACGCGATCTCCAGAGCGGGGATGGTCTCGGAGCGTAGCGTCGTCACGTACCCGCCCTGCCGGCGTCTGCGTTCTGCTTGTGGCCACATGACGATTAGACCCCCGAACGCCATGAGTGCTCCACCGAGCCAGACCCACCGCACCAGAGGATTGAAGGTGATGCGGATCTCACTCGTATCCTGCCCCACTACTCCGGCGAGCGTCACGTACACGTCCTGGGCAAATGATCCAAGAATGCCGACTTCAGTTGCGGGCTGGAATGTTGGCACGCGGTTGGCCTCGTCGCTGCCGGAGAAGTACTGGCGCTTCTCGCTCGTGATGACACCCATGCGCTTCCCGTCGCGCGTTGCGACGAGAGCGATTGCTGTGACCTCGCGATTCAACACGTCGTAGCGAGAAACACCCTGGCTGGTGAACGTCCAGTGGTGGCCCCATGAATCAGTAAGCGCTTTGGTTTCTCCGGAGTTGATCGTGAGATCGTTCTCCTTTTTGAACGCAAGTCCGGCGAAGGCGGCGAAGACGATCACGATGCCGGCGTGGACGATGTATCCGCCGTAGCGGCGCCTGTTGCGAGCGATCAGGCGGATGAACGCCATCGGCACGGAGTCACCGTACATCGATGTGCGCGCGCGAATCCCCTTGTAGAACTCCTGCAGGATCGTCATCGACACGAAACCCGCGAGCGAGTACGCAACCAGTGCGTAGCCACTGCGCATGCCGGCCGCGAACAGCAGTCCGCCAGTGATGATACCGGCAGCAGCGGGAGCGGCAAACTGGCGCCGCAAGTTGGACACTGACGCTCTCCGCCAGGCGATGAGTGGCCCAACGCCGGTGAGAAGGAGCAGCAGCAGGCCAAGTGGCACGTTAACCGAATTGAAGAACGGCGGCCCCACCGTGATCTTGGTCCCGCGCACCGCTTCGCTGATGATGGGGAAGAGCGTTCCCCACAGTACCGAGAAGGCGATGCCCACCAGCACCAGATTGTTGTAAAGAAACGCAGCCTCTCGGCTCACCATGCTCTCGAGTTCGGCCCTGGCCTCGAGGTCCTTGAGTCTGGTCGTTACCAGATACACGCTGGCAATTATCGCGACGAGCAGGAATCCGGAGAACCAATTACCGACCGGGGACTGAGCGAACGAGTGGACGCTCGAGATGACGCCGCTGCGCGTTATGAACGTTCCCAGAATCGCGAGCAGGAACGAGCTGATCACCAGAGTTACGTTCCATTTGCGCAACATTCCGCGCTTTTCCTGAACCATTACGGAGTGCAGGAACGCGGTAGTCGTGAGCCACGGCAGCAGGCTCGCGTTCTCAACCGGATCCCACGCCCAGTAGCCGCCCCACCCCAACTCCACGTACGCCCACCACATGCCGAGAACGATTCCAACCGTGTTGAAGAACCACCCAAGCAGCGCCCACCGACGTACCGCGACGAGCCATTCCGCGTCCAGCCTGCGCGTGATGAGCGCGGCGATCGCGAAGGCGAACGGAACGGTGGTCGCGACGTAGCCGAGGTACAGGTTGGGCGGATGGATCGCCATACCCGGGTTCTGCAATTGCGGGTTCATCCCACGCCCGTCCTGCGGCAGCCAGTTAAGCCGCTCAAACGGATTTGCACCGAGGCACAGTGTCGCGAGGAAAAAGAGAAGAACCAGCGCGAGCGTGCCCGTAACGAACGGCATCAGCTCACGGTTGCGCGCACGGTTGCTGAACACCGTTATCGCGGAGAACGACACGAGTATAAGGGCCCAGAACAGCATTGACCCAGCCTGACCCGCCCAGAACGCCGTGAACGTGTAAACTTTGGGGAGGTTGGCGCTTGTGAAACTCGCGACGTATTTGAGCGAGAAATCGCGAGTGAAGAGCGCCGTCCACAGACCGAGCGACGCGAGCAGCACCATGACAAACGTGGCGTACATGCCGCGCTCGCCGCTCGCGACAAGATCGCTGCGCCGCAGTGATCCGCCTGCATACGACACCGTCGCCGTCCAGACAGCCATCAGCAGCGCGACCCACAGCGACAGCTCACCAACTAAAATCATTTATTCAATCCGGAAAGGCGCGGCTGAAACCGCGCCCGTTGCTACGTTTGCGCTGGACGCGGACGGTCCGGAGCGCTTTCGTACCTGGACGCGCATTTCGCCAGCAGCGTGGTCGCGTGAAAAACCTGGTCGTGACCGAGCCGTCCTTCCACCACTACTTCGACGCTGTCGGTGAATGTGTCCGGCGTGATGCCGCGGTACACCACCGGGTACATTCGTGCGCCGTCGGTTATGCGGAACGAGGTCTCACGGCCACCCGGTGTGCGCAGGATCGAGCCGGGCACCACGCGTGCGCCGATCTTGACCCCGGTTTCATAAAAGGTGGGGTCTGCCGCGGTTTTTCCGGACAGCTCTGTCGGCGTGAGGTAATACGTCCCGGTCTGCGAGATCGAGCTAGCCATCAGGTAGCCCGACGCGCCGAGGATCAGTGCTCCACCAGTGAGAAACTTCGTGCGTGCCTTCACAGCCTACAAATGTAAGGTCTCGCCGAGCCGCACACAAAGGAGGTCGAGCGCACAGTCGACGAGTTGCGCGTGGCCCGGCCCGTGGATCCAGCTGCTTGCGCCCGACGGATGTGGTAGGGGCACGGCTACTGAGCTACCGCCGGCGTGATCCACATGGTGTTCCTTTCCAATCACCTGATCCAGTGGATGCGATCCCAGGAACCGGTTAATCGCTAGCCGCCCCACGGGAATGAGTAGCCGCGGCCGCATCAGCTGGAGCTCGGACCGGAGCCAGCCACCGCACAGGTCCTGCTCGCGCGAGCTGGGAACGCGGTCGCCGCGGCCGGACGGGCTAGGGCCCG
>JBPCNJ010000318.1:0-5180 GCA_051001375.1 Gemmatimonadaceae bacterium | reverse complement strand
CCGTGCGTCCGTCCAGCAGCGGCGTGAACTCGCTCTGGTTTATGCTGTGAAAACCTCTTCCCGTTGAGCCAAGGGAGACGTCGACGTGCCCGTATGCTGCCTTGGTCGCGTTGTCGACGACGCTGACGCGGTAATACTGATCGGCCGGAAATCCGACGGCGTCGGTTTGCCAGTTGTACTGATAGTGACTGCCGTTCACATCCACCGTTGGCGCTGACATAACTATTAGCGCTCCAGTGCACGACGCAGCCGGTTGCGCGCCAAGTGAGCAAACCGTAACGCTGACCGCGCGATTCGGGTCGAACGCTCCCGTGTCCTTCGGTTCGGCAACCAGCGGTGCAAGGAAGTAAAAACCCATAGTTCCGCCGTTCGCGGCATCAGATATGCTGCGGCTCGGCGGTGGCGGAGAATTCGTCATGCCAGCGGGTCCGGACAGTCCTGAGTTATCGGTGCAGGCAGCCAGAGCAACGGCTGCGAGCGCGGTAATCTGGTACAAGGTGCGTCGCATTAGAGCCTCTCCATACAGGATGGGATGCCGGACGGACGAAGCCGCTAGCGCCCGGTCAACACTCTAGACGACGGACGGCCAGTCCCCGCAACCGGCTCCGCGCGCATTACCGCAGCATCCGCGAGCGCCGCTCTGTGCAGTCGCAGAGCCAACCGCTTCCGCCTGCTCTCTACCTGGACGCGCCTAGCTCTGCCTCCAGCCCTGCAAAGAGCCTGATCCCATCCCAGAGATTTTTCAGTCGCAGGTTCTCGTTCGGGGCGTGCTGGTTGTCATCGTGGTTCGCGATTGGCACCACAACTAGCGGACTCTTCAGCACCTCCGCGAACATGTACGTCGGGAGGCTTCCACCCAGACTCGGAACCTGGATCACGGGCGCTCCCAGTACCGCGCTGGCTGTTCGAACAACATCGAGCGCGAACGGATCACTCGCGGCGGTGCGCTGCGCTGGATAGCCGCCCTCCCACTCCATGAGTAGAACATTCGCGTGCGCCCGCCGCGTCGCGGAGTCGGGCTTCTGGTGCACCACGAAAAATCCCTCACGAGCCGCGTGCGCCTCGACGAGTGACTTGATCCTCTCCGGCGTCTCGTCTGGCACCAGCCTGAAGTCGATCGATGCCGTCGCGTCGGTTGGAATGGCGTTGGCAACACCGGTGCTCGGCCCAGCGTGAATCGCACGAATGTTGAGTGCGGGAAGCAGAATCCGCTCGGCCAGGCGAGCGTTGTTGGCTTCGCTGCGCGCAATGAGTAAGTCGTTGCGCAGAGTGCTGTCCGCGTCCGGCACTGTCTGAAGCGCGCGCCGCTCATCGTTCGTGAGTGGCCGAACGTCGTCGTAGAAGCCAGGTATCAGAATCTTGCCGTTGTTGTCGCGCATAGACGCGAGCAGCCCGACGAGTTGCGACGCGGGGTTCGGCACCCAGTTACCGTAATGTCCGCTGTGCAACGCGCGAGCAGCACCGTAGACAGTCATGGTAGCGCCCATGACGCCGCGCACTCCGAAGAGGATCTGCTGTCGTCTCGTCTGATGCACGGGACCGTCGGAAAAAATCCAGCCGTCCGACTTGAGCGCGGCCGCATGACTGGTGATGAGCGCGCGGGTGTGTGGCGAGCCCTGCTCTTCCTCTCCCTCGAAAAAGAATTTCAAATTCACGCCGGGCTGACGACCCGCTGCGCGCAATGCGTCGAGCCCCGTGAGCATCGCCACGATCGCCGCCTTGTCGTCTCCGGCTGAGCGCGCGTACAGCCGCCAATCCGGCCCGGCGGCGTTGGCGTTGGCGGTCGAGGGGAGCGGGACGATCTGGCCACCGCTCTCCAGCGGCGCGTTGCGCAAGGTCGGCTGCCACGGCGGCGTTGCCCATGCAGCAGAGTCCACCGGCTGGCCGTCGTAGTGCGCGTACAGCACGATGGTGCGTTTGGCGCGAGGCGTTCGCAGCTCTCCGAAAACAGCCGGCGGTCCGCCGGTCGGTGACTGAAGCAGGCGTGCCGTGATGCCTCGTCGCTGCATCATCTGAATTAGGGCCGCGGCGTTCCGCTCTATGTTGAGCGTGTCCGTCGCGACGTTCGGGATGGCGAGGAAGTCGGTGAACTCTTTCAGGATCTCCGACTCGTGCGCGGCGGTGTAAGCCGTCACCGCGGGACCGAGCTCCGCCGTGCGCGAAAGCTGTTGACCACCGGCCCCCTCCGCGCCGACGGACAGGAGCACTAGCATCGAGGCACGCGCCAGCGCTGAACGTGATGGGCAACGCGTCAATGACATTTGCGACATTTGCATAATGTACCGGGCCACGCGGGCGATGAAGTCTGCCCCGCGCTAACTGTCGCGTTCGGCCCGTCGGCCCCCTCCCGTCCAAAGCGAGCTATCGATGACACCACTCTTCCACCTCGCGTTTCCGGTCAACGATCTGGACGCTGCCCGCACGTTCTACAGCGAAGTCCTCGGCTGCCCGGAAGGTCGCAGCGATCCGTCCTGGATCGACTTCAACTTCTTCGGCCACCAGATCGTTGCGCATCTTCAGCCACACGCGGTGGGCGACCGCGCCACCAACGCCGTGGACGGCCACGGCGTGCCGATCCCCCATTTCGGCCTTGTACTCCCGATGGAAGAGTGGCAATTGCTCGCCGATCGGCTCAAGGCCGCAGGCATTATATTTGTGATAGAGCCTTACATTCGCTTCGCCGGACTACCCGGCGAGCAAGCGACCATGTTTGTGCGCGATCCGAGCGGAAACGCGCTCGAATTCAAGGCCTTCCGCGATCTGAACCAGGTCTTCGCGAAGTAATCGCCGCGGCACAGAGTCACCGCGCGAAGCTGAGATTGGCCCTCCAGACAAGCCGCGAGGATTGGCCGCGGCACCGGCTTCGCGCTCACTAACAGTTATCACGATGCTTACCGATTTAACCGCACATGCCGCTCAGCAAAGCGCGCAGGAACTGACCGACGAAATTGCGCGCCGGCGGACCTTTGCGATCATCAGCCACCCGGACGCCGGAAAGACGACGCTCACGGAAAAGCTGCTGCTGTACGGCGGCGCGATCCACCTCGCCGGGACCGTCAAGGCGCGCCGCGCCGAACGACATGTGACATCCGATTGGATGGAGCTGGAGCGTCAGCGCGGAATCTCGGTGACGTCGAGCGTGATGCAGTTCGAGTACGACGGCTACCAGGTGAACCTGCTCGACACGCCGGGCCACCAGGACTTCTCGGAGGACACCTACCGCACCCTGGTAGCGGCCGACAGCGCCGTGATGCTGCTGGACAACCGCAAGGGAGTCGAGGAACGCACTCGCCGACTGTTCAGCGTGTGCAAGCGCCGGCGCATGCCCATCTTCACCTTCGTCAACAAATGCGACCGAGTTGGCGAGGACCCTTTCAAGCTCCTGAGCGACGTCGAAGCGGACCTGGATCTGGCGTGCTACGCGATGACCTGGCCCATCTTCGGCGCCGATGGATTCATCGGCATCTATGATCGTCGTCGCTCTGAAGTGCAGCTGTTCGGGCGCGCAAATGACCACGGCGCCGCACGCGCCACAACCACGGGACTCGGCCTTGGCGACGCTGAGCTGAGGGTCCTGATCGGCGACGTCGCGCACGACCGGCTGGTGCACGACGTCGAGCTGCTCGACGCTGCGTCGCATCCGTTCGACGCCGAGGCGATGCTGCGCGGAGATCTATCTCCAATGTTCTTTGGCAGCGCGCTTCCCAACTTCGGCGTGGAAGCCTTTCTGGAAGACTTCCTCGCGCTCGCCCCCGCGCCCGCCCCACGCGACTCCACACTCGGCCGCATTGAGCCGACGGACACGTCGTTCACCGGCTTCGTCTTCAAGATCCAGGCGAACATGGATCCCAAGCATCGTGATCGGATCGCGTTCGTCCGTGTCTGCTCTGGGGAGTTCGAGGCCGGCATGCAGGTGACACACGTGCGAACCGGAAAGCCCTTCCGGCTCGCGTCACCGCAGCAGTTTCTGGCGCGCGAGCGTGTTGCGATCGAGCGCGCATGGCCGGGCGACGTGATCGGTGTGATGGACCGCGGTACGCTGCGGATCGGCGACACGCTGTCGGCGGCCGGACCGTTGGAGTTTCACGGTATCCCGCGCTTCCCGCCCGAGCACTTCGCGCGAGTCATCGCGGCCGACCCACTCAAGCGGAAGCAGCTGGACCGCGGCCTGCGCGAGCTGACCGAGGAAGGCGCGGCGCAGGTGTTCTACGAGGAGAGCGCCATCGGCCCCGCTCCCATCGTTGGGGCCGTCGGCCAGCTTCAGTTCGATGTCATGCAGTTCCGGCTGGAGCACGAGTACGGCGCGCCCTGCCGGCTGGAGCGGCTGTCGTACCGGTACCCGCGTTGGGTAACAGGTCCGAAGGCCGCGATCGAGCGCGCCGCTGGCGAGCGCGGCCAGTCGCGTCTGTACGACGCCAAGGGAAATCCGCTGTTTCTGTTCGAGAACGAGTGGAACGTACGCTATGCAGCGGAGCGGGCGTCCGACCTGGTATTCCATGACGTAGCTCCGTAGCTCCGTAGCTCCGCGGTAACCATCACCCGACCCACAGCGTCTTATAAGTAGACATTCCAGCACGAGGCAAACGTGGCCATGGCAATGGCGGAAAATCTGGACGAGCTGCTAGACGACATGGCCGACAGGCGCAACCGTGAGCACGCCGGAGCCGAGCGCGACAAGCGGCGCGCACAGGCACGTGCTGCCGTCGAATGTGTCTTCTGGTTGTGCGCGGGCCTCTTCTGCATCGGCCTGGGGCTGCACAGCAACGACGCGGAGTTCGGGAAGACGTTTTTCTACTCCGGCGTAATCATCGGTAACGGCGGCATCATGTTCACGCTGCTCGCCGCATACGCGCGGGGCGAAGCGCGCGGAGACTGGTAGAGCTTGTAAACAATTGCTGTAAAATTCGCTGGAAGTATCGCGAATCGGAACGCAACCATTTTCGGCAACGCGCCGTCTAACAGCCAGTGAACCATTTCTCGGGGCTGGCTGTGGACTCCCTTCGTCAAAGCATTCGCTCTTCACTGGGCGAGGCCTACGTTGTTGAGCGTGAGCTTACCGGTGGCATGTCGTGCGTCTTCGTCGCTGAAGGTCGCGCACTGTCTCGGCGAGTGGTGCTCAAGGTCCTGCATCCGCAAATCGCGGCATCAGTCTCGGTAGAGCGCTTTCGCCGCGAGATACT
>JBPCNJ010000317.1:0-4032 GCA_051001375.1 Gemmatimonadaceae bacterium | reverse complement strand
CAACATCCCACACCGCGGGTATCTCAACCCGCATGTGCAACATGTTGTCCGCAGCTTGATCGCCTATGACGACGACCTCGCCGCGGGACCGGAGCGAGCTGACAAATGGCACCGGGTTCAAAGAGCGCTCCCCGGGGTTACGACGGGGTCAGCCGATGCGGGAAGCATCTCGGGGATGTCGCGTGTCAGACTCGGGTCGGGCGCCGGCAGTGTCGCGAGAAAACGAGCAACCTGCTGATCGAAGAGATATGTCGATCCGGTCACCAGCGTCGCTCCGTTTTGCAGCGTCGCTCCGATCGCGATCTCCTCGCCGCCGGCGCCACGCAACGTGACGAACGTCGGGCCTTCCATGTCGATGAAGGCCGTATAAACGGAGTTACGGCGCGCAAAGAAGCGTTTGGCCGCGCCGATCACGTCCGCGGGAGGGAGCGACGTGACGGTGTCCTGAAGGGTTCGATCAGTCTGCGCCATGAGGTCAATTTAATTGTTGCGCGGCAGCCGTGCGGGCCACCGAACCATACACAAGCCTGACGCCGAAACCGAGTGATGCGACGGGGACCCGCTCGTCCACGCCGTGCATCCGCCCCTCGTCATCCAGCGTTAGCGGGAAGGGCAGGATTCCATACGCCTGGACGCCCAGCTTTCGGAGCCGCGCACTGTCCGTGACTCCTGCGCTCAGATACGGCGTCACAACGACGTTCGGAATGAGAGAGCGCGCGGTCTCCACGATCGCCGCGTACAGAGCCGAACCCTCGGACGATGCGGGCGCACCCTCCCCTTTCTCTTCGACTGCGATGACAACATCGGCGTCGTTCACGAGCCGGACCAGGTCGCCGACGACGTCGGACAGCTGCTGGTCTGGCGTGGTGCGCACGTTGAGCGTGGCACGTGCCTGGTCGGGAATGACGTTGCTCTGCGCGCCTCCCGCAACAATCGTTGGAGAGACGCCGTGCGCCGGATCGGACGCATATTCGGAGATGCTGGCCAGCGCTCTGCCGAGCCGCAGTACTGAGTTGTCAGGGCGCGGCACGCCGGCGTGTCCCGACGTGCCGTGCGCGGTGAGCGTGACAATGTGCGACGTTTTCTCCGCGACCTGCAGCAACAGTGTAAGCGATCCATCAGCTCCGACGCGAATGCGGCCACCTTCGTTGATCGCGTACTCCACGTTCAGTAGATCCGGCTCATGCTGAACCAGCCATTGCATGCCAAACGCGCCACCCGACTCCTCGTCCGGAGTCGCGAGGAATACTACATCGCGTTCGAGGACAAGATGACCGCGCGCAACTTGTCGTTGCAGTAACAGCATCGTGACCAGGTTAACCGCGAGCATCCCCTTGTCGTCAATGGCGCCGCGACCGTACACGTATCCGTCGCGCAACTCACCACCGAACGGATCGATCGACCAGCGCTCGGCATCAACGCCCACGACGTCCGTGTGCGCGACGAGCATCAAGGGCGCACGCGCTCCCGAGCCCCGGATGGTCGCCACAACCGCGCTACGGTTCGCGTCCGTATCAATGCGGCGCGTCTTTACGCCTGCAGCGCGCAGCACGCCAATCAGGTAATCCGCGATCGCGCGCTCATCACCGGGCGGGTTGATCGTCGGAAAGCGAATGAGTCGCTGCAGTTGCTCGACGACGTCGCGGGTGGCGGCCTCCCAATCGATTTCGCGACCATGCTCCCGACTGCTTTCCCGATCAGGCGGCAATGAGAGATTCCACTCGCTTTATTAGCGGCGCAAAGCTGATCGAAACACCGGCCGCGCGTTGCGCCAACTCATGCGCGCTCTCTCGCTGACCCTCGCCGAACAGCTCGCTCACCATCCACGGTCCAGTCGCTGGATTGCGCCACCAGTCGTCGTTGAACCGCTCGGTGAGTGTCTCGTTGAGCACGGCCTGAAGCTGCCACGCGCGGAGATAACGAGTGGAATAATAACGTGGGTCAAGATCGATGAACGCGTCCGCAGCACGGTACTGGAAGCCGGTCGCGTCTGTTAGGCTCGTGACGTACAGATCAGGAATTGCGGCCCACGGAATCGAGCCGCCATACACCTGCACCTCGTAGATGAGCTTCGCGCAGTAGCGGCGGAGGAAGTGCAGCTCCTCGAACGCCGCGAGCCGCAGGAACTCGTCTACGCGCGCCTTGCCGAGCCCGCTGTAGCGAAGCAGCCACGCGCGATCCTGCATGCGGTGATCGAATAGCATCGCGTACGCTTCGGTGACCGAATTGTCGCCCAGCCAGCGGTATTCGAACGGGTAGTCAGCGCGTGCGTAGCCAAAATGCAAAGCGTGTCCCAGCTCGTGCAGAAAGGTGCTGTAGTCCGACTGGCCGCCGTGTGGTCGTAACACCAGGTACACCTCCTGAGGGACCCGAACGGGCGAGCAGAACGCGCGAGACCGTTTCCCCGGCCTGTCGGCGATGTCGAAAGTGATGTGTCCGTGCGCCGTCGCATCGAGGCTCATATCTGCGCAGTTGCGCCGGATGGTTTCCTCCATCGCTGATTCCGGGAACGCGTCGTCGTACTCGCGGAGGCGGAAGAGTGCCAGTGCGTCGGCGCGTGTTGCCTCGGCGCGGGGAACGCCGAACGCCTTGAGCCGCTCTCCAAGTACGTCCTCCCACATCGGCTGCGTATCGCGCAGGAATGCCGCACACTGGGCAGCTAGATCAGTGAGCGACACGCCGCTCAGCAGCTCGAAGGTGGCGTTGTAGCCGGGCGCGAGATGTAGCTGCTCCACCTCGTCGCGCTCGCGCTGAAGTCGCTCCAGACGGAGCGGCGCGAAGGTACTCTTCGCAACTGCTGCGCGGGCGGCCTCCATCGAATTTCGCTCGGCCCGATCACGAGTGTTGGCGATGTCGATCGCGGCGCGCGCGTACGGAATCTCGCCACCGTCCGGCGTCCGGATCACAGCGCTGTGCTCAAGTGCGATCTCGCGCTCTTCAAGCGGCGCAAGCACCTGACCGACGCGCGACTCGACCTCCCACTCCAGCATCATGCGAGCGGCCCGGTGTTCTTCCGACCCTTCCGCTGCACTGGTAAAACGTTCGACACACAGATCAAGCGCATCGTCGCTCAGCGTGTTGGCGTACCGATTGTAGATCGCCTGCAGCGCCGCGTCCGGCTTGAGCCCCGAGTTTGCCAGGTAGCTCTCGCGCGAGAGCTCCTCGGTGAACGATTGCGCCATCTCACGCAGCTGGTTGATGTTCATCGCGTGAGCTTCTCCGTAAGGTACAACAGCAACTCGCCTGTGTTCACGCGATCCTGCTGCAGGGTGTCGCGGTCGCGAACAGTCACTGAGTTGTCCGCCGCGGATTCGCTGTCAAACGTGACGCAATACGGGGTCCCGATCTCGTCCTGTCTGCGATATCGCTTGCCTATGCTCCCCGACTCGTCATAGTCCACCGCGATTGAGCGGCGCAGGTCCATGGCGATGCGCCGCGCCATTTCGGGCTGGCCTTCTTTCTTGGTGAGCGGAAAAATACCCGCTTTCACCGGCGCGAGTGACGGATGCAGCCCGAGAACGACGCGCCCCTCCTCCTCGCCCGGAACGCTCTCCTCGCGGTACCCGTTCACCAGCACCGCCAATGTAACGCGATCGGCGCCGACCGATGTCTCCACGACCCAGGGGATGTATCGCCGGTTGTTCGCCTGGTCGAAGTACTCGAGCTTGCGGCCGGAGAATTCAGTGTGCCGGCTCAGGTCGAAATCGCCGCGGTTGTGTACGCCCTCAATCTCCTGCGATCCCAGCGTGCCGCCGAAATCGAACTGGATATCGAAAGCACCCTTGGCATAGTGTGCCAGCTCGTCGGCGGTATGCTGATGGAACTCGAGCCTCGATGGAGTCAATCCGAGACCCAGATGCCAGCGTAGCCGCTCGCCCTTCCAGTACTCGAACCAGTCGGCCGCCTTCTCCGGCTCAACGAAGAACTGCAGCTCCATCTGCTCGAACTCACGCGTGCGGAAGATGAAATTTCCGGGCGTGATCTCGTTGCGGAATGCCTTGCCGATCTGACCAATCCCGAATGGTACCTTCT
>JBPCNJ010000316.1:0-3180 GCA_051001375.1 Gemmatimonadaceae bacterium | reverse complement strand
CCCTCTTCGGTGGCGTGCGGCCGTCCTTGTCATCCCAGTCGGGGATGGCCGGCCGCACCAGCACCGAGGAGGTATCCCCCCATGACGGAGGGAACCGCAAGGGGCGGCGTCAAGACGCTCGCCATTCGGCTGCCGGACGAGCTGCACGCGCAGCTGGTCCTGGTGGCCGGGCTCGACGGCATCTCGCTGACCGACGCCATCCGGCAGGGGATCGAGGGCCTGATCGAGCGCAAGCGCGGCGAGGGCGACCTGGCGGCGCGGGCGGCGTCCGCGCTGGCCGAGATCGAGCGGGAGGCCGACGCCCGCCGGGCGGCCATCCAGTCGCTGTTCGGCTCGGACCAAGCGGCCGAGATCACAGCCGAGCCGGCAGCGGTCCCGGGCGAGCGTCCGAAGGGCCGCAGCCCGCGGCCAAGCGGCTGCTCCACCGCCTAGCACCACAGGCAGGGAGGACGGCATTGCCCGTCCTCCCTGCCACCTCACTAATACCGGAAGCGCAATTAGCAGTATGGCCGGAAATCGGTTCGAAATCGGTCGAAAGAATTGGCCGAACGCCGTGGCCAGAAATCCACAAAGGGCATAGAATGGGGACAGAAAGGAGACCGAACATGACCGAACACAATAACGACAATTCCAATGCGTTAGGAGACTACGTCCGCCGGCTGCGGGAGGCGGCCGGACTCAGCGTCCGGGGCCTGGCCGCGACAGCGCGGGTCGACTGGAGCTGGCTGGCCAAGCTCGAGCACGGGACCTTCGCCTCGCCCGATCCCCGGGCGCTGTGGCGGCTGGCACAGGCGCTCGACGTCGAGGTGGCCGAGCTCTACCAGGCGGCCGGCTACGGCGACGGGCTGCCCGGGTTCGCGCCCTACCTGCGGGCCAGGTATGGGCTGCCGGAGGAGGCCGTGGCGCAGCTGGAGGCCCACTTTGCCCTTATCAACGACAAGTACAGCGAGGAAAGGAGGACGACATGAGAAGCACCATCGCCACCCTGCGCGACATGGTCCCGCTCCGGCCGCTGACGCTGCCGGAGGCGCTGCGGGTCGCCGACCTGCAGGCCAGCCGGTTGCTGGAGCTCACCGGCGTCACCGAGCCGCCGGTGCCGGAAGCCATCATCACCGAGCTGCCGCGGGTCCAGGTCGAGCGCATGAAGCTAGCCGGAATCTCGGGGGCGGCCGAGTGGAGCCACGGACGCTGGCTGATCCTGATCAACGGGAGTGACGTGCCCGGCCGGCAGCGCTTCTCGCTGCTGCACGAGTTCAAGCACGTGCTGGACAACCCCTTCATCTCGCTGCTGTATCCGGATGCGCCGGGCACGAGCAGCCACGACCGGGGCGAGCAGGCCTGCGACTACTTCGCCGGCTGCGTGCTGGTTCCCCGACCCTGGCTGAAGCGGGCGTGGGCCACCGGCCTGCAGGACGAGGCGGCGCTGGCCGAGCGCTTCGGCGCCTCCCGGGCCGCCATTCGGACCCGGTTGCTGCAGACCGGGCTGTCCGGACCGGCCAGCCGCTGCGCACCTCGGCGTAGTTACCAGCGCCAGCAGGCGGGAGTGCTGGCATGGGCAGCCTGACCAGCACGCCCGCCGGCGTCGGTACCAAGCGAGCCGTGATCTACCTGCGGGTGTCGACGGCCAAGCAGGCCGACAAGGACGGCGACGCCGAGGGCTACTCGCTGCCGGCGCAGCGGGACGCCTGCTACCGCAAGGCCGAGGCGCTCGGCGCCGAGGTGGTCGAGGAGTACCTGGACCGCGGGGAGAGCGCCAAGACAGCCGACCGGCGGGCCTTCCAGGCGATGCTGGCCCGCATCCGGGACCAGCGTGACGTCGATTTCGTCATCCTGGACAAGATCGACCGCTTTGCCCGCAACCGCCGCGACGATGCCAACGTGCTGTTCGAGCTGCGCAGCTACGGCGCCACTCTGGTCAGCGCCAAGGAGAACATCGACGAGACCCCGGCCGGCCAGCTGCTGCACGCCATCATGGCCGGCATCGCCGAGTTCTATTCGAAGAACCTGGCGACAGAGGCGCTCAAGGGCATGACCCAGAAGGCCAAGGTCGGCGGTACGCCCGGCCGGGCCCCGATCGGCTACCTCAACACCCGCCGGCGCATCGACGGCCGCGAGGTCCGCACCGTGGTCGTCGACCCGGACCGGGCGGCGCTGGTGCAGTGGGCCTTCGCCGCCTATGCCTCGGGGGAGTGGACGATCCGGACACTGACCGAGGCGCTCGGCGCCAAGGGCCTGCGAGCGCTGCCGCACGGCGGCAAGGTGCCCGGCCCGGTGCAGCCCTCGCATGTCGCCCATCTGCTTGCCAACCGCTACTACCTGGGGCAGGTCACCTTCAAGGGGGTGGGGTACCGGGGTCGGCATCAGCCGCTCGTGCCCGAGTCGCTGTTCGACCGGGTGCAGGAGGTGCTGAGGGGCCGCAACCGGGCCGGGGAGAAGCAGCGCACCCACCACCACTACCTCAAGGGCAGCGTCTTCTGCGCCCACTGCGGCAGCCGGCTGTGCCTGACCAACGCCAAGGGCCGCTATCTCTACTTCTTCTGCGTCGGGCGGCACCAGCGGCGGACCGCCTGCCCGCTGCCCTACCTGCCCGCCGAGGACCTCGAGCAGGCTGTCGTGGACTACTACAAGACAGTTCGGCTGCCGCAGGAGGTTCAGCAGTCGATCCGGGAAGGTCTACGCGCCGAACTGGACCAGCAGCGGCGCCAGGCCGCACCGGAGATCGCCTGGGCGGAGCAGCGGGTGGTCGAGCTGGCCGACGAGCGGCGCCGACTGGCCCGCGGCGTGGTGACCGGCGCCATTCCGGAGGACCTCGGTCGGGAGGAGCAGGAGCGCATTCACAGTGAACTCAGGCACGCCGAAGCCGTGCTGGCGACGGCCAAGACGGTCTTCGCCAACATCGAGGACAACCTCGACCGGGCGCTCGCCCTGCTCGGTGGCTGCGACGGGGTCTACCGCCGCGGTGGACCCCAAGTCCGCCGGCTGAGCAACCAGTTCTTCTTCGCCAAGCTGCTGGTCCGTGACGGCGAGGTGGCCGGCGCGATCCTCAACGAGCCGTGGGCCACCCTGCTCGCCGAGGACTTCCAGCGTCAGATGGCCCGGAACGCGGCGAACCCCGGCCGTGATCTTTTGGGCCAGGGTTCGAATATGAGTGCTTTGGTGCCCTCGGCAGGATTCGAACCT
>JBPCNJ010000315.1:0-12379 GCA_051001375.1 Gemmatimonadaceae bacterium | reverse complement strand
GGACCAACACGATGCCAATCTGGGATCTCGCCACCACCAACGAGGTCGGTGTCGATCTTCTCGAGACGGTGCAAAGTATCGAGGCCAGGGGCGGCAAGCTTGTCGCAGCGCTGGAGAGTCACGCGGGTGCGGGCGGGGGGAGCTCTCATGTCTAGCATGACCTCTAGCGTGACACCGGAAACGATCCGGACGATGTGGATCGTCACACTGGTCATTTTCACGGTGGTGCTCGTAGTCGTGGCGGTACTGCTCATGCTCATTCTCAGGACGGCGCGCGACATTGCCCGAGGAGCACAGGCCATCTGGAACGTCGGGCAGCGCATCGCGAACAACACTATCCATATCCCGCTACTCAATAAGACCAATTCCGTCGCGGCCGCCATTCTCGACTCGGCAGTTGGTGTGGTGCACGCAACCGCCGCGATCGAATCGCACGCGAAAGAATGCAGCGGTTGTCCAACGTGCGTCATTGGCCCCGCATGGCTACGAGGAATACCATGACATCACTTGCCATCATCTCGCTGGTCGGAGCCGCCGCACTCTTCATCGCCCTGGCGGTGTTTCTGTTACTCATCGACAAGGTGCTGGAAGACGTCGGCGGTACGGAGGTCAAGGCGTACGGGACGCGCGCCAGCCTGCTATCCAAGATCCGGATGGGACTGCGCGCTATCGAAGTGCAGACAGGAGCGCTGGCCCCCGCAGTCACTCAGCTCAACGGCGGACTCTCCGCCATTCGCGATGGCCTCGGCGCGATCGACACCAATCTCGGCGGCCTCATCACCTCGGTATCACAGCAGGAGGGAAGATGAGCTACGCGGTGAGCAATGCGCCGCTCTTCCCATCAGCGGTCTACACGATCTGGTGGATAGGGCTCATTCTGACGTTCGTCGTCTTCATACCGCTGTCGCTGTATTTCCTGCACCGAACCTGGTCTGCCGCACGCGGCATCCAGCGCTACGCAGCCGAATCGCTCACCGCCGCTCGGGGAATCGCGGGGAATACGCAGCACGTTACAGCGTTGGATGCGACCATAGGAGTCGCCGGCCAGATGCTATCCGCCGCAGGCGCGGTTGCAAGTAAACTGGGGACCGTAGCCGACGTCCTCGAAGAGAGAGCTCAATGAAAAGGGCGATGATGAGGAATACATCATGTTGCTGACGCTGACACTCGTGGCTGTTGCGCTGGTAGTCGTGGCACTGGCCGGTTATCTCATTGCAATCGCGTGGGCGCTGCTAGCCGCGCGCAAGAGCGTTGCGGCAATTGCGGATGGGCTGGAAGCCGTTGCGGGTCACACGCAGCCGCTACCCGAGAAATTGACCACGATTAATGGGGCGCTGGTCGCGCTGCTCGACGGCCTTCGCGTTGCCGATGGCAATCTCGGCCGCGCCGCCACCGTCTTCAAGCTCACCTAGCGCTCACCTAGCGCTCACCATACAGACAGGAATCGATCATGTGCTTCAAGAATTTGCCCGTCGAGTTCGACGCCCAGGGCAAGCCGTTCCTGCGTGAAGGAATTCGCAATCCGTACGGTGCCGACGCGGCGCCACCCACGGGTGGCCCCCGGCAGATGACCGCGGAAAAGGTTGCGGAGCTCGTCCGGCGGAACGGGCACGACGGGAACGCCGGGGCGATGGACTTCGATCCCATCACCCGTGTTGCTGGCGCGCTCGCCTTTCACACGGTCGCCGATTTCCAGAATCGCAAGATCGTCGAGGCGAGGTCGGTCGCGACGCTCTTCCGTGGATACGAAGTCATCATGGTGGGACGCGACCCGCGCGACGCGATCTTTATTACCAGCCGAGCCTGCGGCGTTTGCGGAGGCGTGCATGCCACGTGCTCGGCGCTCGCAATCGAGATGGCGATCGGGTGCGTTCCACCGCCCCTGGGCGTGATCGTTCGTAACTTGGCGCTCGCGCTCGAATTCCTGTACGACAACCCACTGCACCTGCATCTCCTCGCCGGACCCGACTACTCGGCGGCAATCGTCGAACCTACCAACCCGTCGCTGTTCGAACGCGCCAAGAAGACCGAGGCTCGCCACACCGAGATACACGGCTTCAAGACCATCGCCGACCTGATGACGGATCTGAATCCGCTCTCCGGTAAACTGTACCTCGAAGCGTTGCACATGACGCGTGTCGCGCGCGAGGCATACGTGCTCATCTGCGGTAAGTATCCGCACCCACAGACCATAGTGCCGGGAGGGATGAGCTCGACGATCAATCTCACGGTGATGAACGAGATGTTCGTGCGGCTGTCGCAGTTCTTCGACTATTCCAAGAAGATAGCGCTCCTCTGGGACGACATCACCGAGTTTTTCTACGAGGCGAATCCGGAGTACAAGAAAGTGGGTGCGCGTCGTGCAAACATGGTGGACACCGGAATCTTCGAGCACCCGGACGCGTACGATGCGACGTATGAGAATGCGGATGAGTGGGGAAACCGACGCTGGGCTACCCCTGGCGCGATTGTCGACGGGAAGCTCGTCACGACCGATCTACGTACCATCAACATCGGGATCGAGGAGTTTGTCGAGCACTCCTACTACGCCGAGTGGACGGGCGATGGGCAGCAGCAACACTTCGCCACCGATCCGAGCGGCAACCCGCTGTCTCCATACCATCCGTGGAACAAGGTCACGAGGCCGCGGCCGCAGGGACAGAACTTGAAGGAGAAGTACACGTGGGATACAACCCCACGCTGGGATCGAAATTCGATGGAAGGCGGCTGCTACGCGCGCCTCTGGAACAGTGCCGTCGCGCAGAAGCTGCCTGAAAATCCTTTCATAGAGTCAACCGGCCACTCCCTCAAGATGCGCCTGTCGGCTGGCGCACTTCCGGAAACGGAGATCGAGTGGCACGTCCCCACAGAATGGAATGCTTTCGAGCGAAACCGTAGCCGTGCATTCAGCGTGGCGTTCAACACACTGATCGCCTTCAACAACTGGCTCGCGGCGATGGAGATTCTCAAGGATGGTGATACGCGGACGAGTACGCCCTTCAAGATGCCGACAAAGGGAGAACAGCGCGGGGTCGGCTTCTGGGGCGCCGGTCGCGGTTATCTGACGCACCATCTCACGCTCGACCGTGGGGCTGTATCGAACTACCAGATCGTGACCCCGTCGACGTGGAACGCATCACCAACCGACCGCTGGGGCCAGCCTGGCCCGTACGAGGAGGCGGTGCTCAACACGCCGCTCTTGGAGGAGACCGACGATCCCAAGAAGTTCCGCGGTCTTGATGTGCTGCGCGCTATCCGAAGCTTCGACCCATGCATGCCATGCACGACCCACATCCAGTCGGAGGGCGGACTGATAACACGTGAGGTTAACACGTGCGCGTGCGGCCTGGACGGTTGACTCAACGATCCATCTCCGGCTGAACTGAATGATGGCACGCGTGATAGTGGGAGGAGTCGGATATCCTGATCTTTGTGACTATTCAATCGGCGTAGATGTTCAGGAGCGATTGAGCACATGGGATGCGCCGCCAAACGTGAGCATCGAGGACCTGAGCTACAACCCGATCGCAGTCATACAGCGTTTGAATGATGAGTCACCGGAGAACCGCTTCAGCCGCATGGTGATCGTCTCGGCCGTCAAGCGCGGCAATCGAGCGCCCGGTACGGTGAGCTGCTATCGGTGGGATGGAGTGCTTCCGTCCGACGAAGAGATTCAGGATGCGGTGACCGACGCGGTCACTGGAATCATCGCTCTCGAAAACACGCTCGTGATCACGCGATACTTCGGCGCGCTGCCGGCAGAGACTGTCGTCGTTGAAGTCGAGCCTGAGACACACGAGTTCGGCGCTGCGTTGAGCGAGCCGGTACGTTCCGTCTTTGAGGAGGTATGCGAGCTGGCGAAGACCCTGGCGACCGACGACAATGCCGTCGCGCAGCTTCCGGTCCAGGCGCTCACGTTCGCGGTGGCACCCGGGATGCGCGTGCTATGAGCGAACAATTATGAGCTTCACCATGAGTGACGTTACCGGCAACATCACAGGCGACACCGTGGGCGATGAGCCAGTCGTTGACCGCGAAGACATATTGGACAGTGTCTCGCGTCTCATCGCGGCGCTGCAGCAGCACCCCGATCCTGCCGTGGGTGAGCAGGTGAATGCGCTGCTCGGTGGGATCGACGCCGTTCATCGCACTGCGCTGACACACCTGTTCAACGCAGTTCAGAGCATGGGTGGCGAGACCGCCATCACTCAGCTTACCGCTGACCCTGCAATTCGCCTGCTGCTGATGTCGTACGACCTACTCGCGGTAGATCGCCGACTGATGACCGAAGAGGCACTTGATGCGGTCCGCGGGCACTTGCATGCATACGGTGTGGATGTTGAGCTGCTCGATGTAGTGGGTAGTGAAGTGTTCGTCAAGCTGCACGGTGTGGACGGAAGTGAGCTCACCATGGAAGCGGTTCGCCGCGATCTGGAGGCTGCACTCCGGGATGGGCCGATTGGCTTTCAGCTGTTGACAATCGGTGACCGCGAGCAGAAAAGGCAGCCCGAGCTGATCCAGCTCGCTGGCCGAAGACAGATGCAGAGGCCCGTGTATCACTCAGTCATGAGTCATGATGATCTCGCTCCGGGTGAGATGCGCAGTGTGGACGTCAATGGAGAGTCCGTTCTCCTCGCCAGCGTGGGCGGTGATGTTTACGCCGTGGCAAACCACTGCGGTGAGAGTCCTCTCCCTCTCGAATTCAGCATGCTCGAAGGGGCAATCCTCGTGTGTAGCTGGCACGGATGCCAGTACGACCTCCGCACGGGCGCGCGAATCGATCAGCCCGACGCGGACCGGATCCGGGTGTATCCGGTGCGCGTCGAGACCGGTGAAGTGCAGATCGCGGTAGGTGTTGAGCCGGTACCGCGGGATACAGTTGGCAGCATGACGCAAAGGTACCCGGAGGCATGACATGTCCCGTACGTTGATCGCCGGCTTCGGAAATGTGCTCCGTGGTGACGATGCGTTTGGTGTCGAGGTCATTCACCGACTCGAAACGCTAGGCGTAGGCCGCGTAGACGTTCACGTAGACGCTCAGCCCGGCATCGAGCTCATGGAAGTAGGCACTGGCGGAATCAGGCTCGCGCAGGAGCTGCTCACGCCGTGCGACTGTCTCATAATTGCCGACGCAATAACGCGGGGTGGGGCACCTGGGACAGTGTACGTGCTGGAAGTGGAATCCGTGGAGCGAGTGAACCAGGTGGACATGCACGTCGCTATCCCTTCGCATGCGCTCTCCGTGGCTCAGGCACTTGGAGTGCTCCCGCCGCGCGTTGTCCTCGTGGGGTGCGAGCCGCTGGTGGTGGACGAGCTCATGTGGGATGTCTCGGCGCCAGTACGCGCGGCGGTCGAAGTCGCGGTGGAGCAGATCCAGAATCTCCTGGCTGCGATCGATGTATCAGCCAAAGCGGAATTGAACGCGCAGTCGATTACACCCCTCCAGTGTTCAGCCGCATGATCCACATGTACATACAATCGCACTGGATATGAGTTCGTCAATGAGCGATGATGCCGGAGCTGATGCCCGACGTGATGCTGGAGGTGATGCCGGGGGAGAAATCGCACGGCGTGACGAGATGCTCGAGCTGCTGTTCTGGTTCGAGGGAGAAGGGCTCGGGTCGAGTGCAACAATTCCGGGGATGACGCGTTTCCTGGCACAACCGGAGGAGCTGGTACGCGCGACTCTGGCGGATCTAGACAACCGGGAGTATATCGTGCTTATAGAACAGACCGGCGAGTATCGCCTGACCGGAACCGGCCGCATGGAAGCCGCCCGCCGGTTTGCTGACGAATTCTCCGAGCTCTTGAGCCAGGGTCACGGTGAATGCAGTGATCCAAATTGTGATTGTCACGACAATCCAGAGGGTGCGGCCGAATGTCACGCCGCCCGCGCTGCCGGAGGGCACAAGCACTGATGCGATCAGTATGCGAGTAGCTATTGCAGGGAAGGGTGGAACAGGTAAGACGACAATCTCCGGCACCCTTGCCAGAGTTCTGGCTCGGCGTGGCCACAAGGTGCTGGCAGTTGATGCTGACACGACTCCCAATCTGGCCGTGACGCTCGGCATCCCACAGATGCAGGCGCAGGAGATGATGGATCTCCCACGCAACATGATGGAGCGGCAACAGCAGGAGGACGGTACCATGAAGACCGTCTTCACCGCCAACTCCGACGAGATCATCTCCAACTATTCCGCACCCGGACCCGACGGCGTTCGCCTCTTAGTCATGGGCAAGGTGAACCACGGCGGCGCTGGCTGACTATGTAGCGCGCACGCCGAGGTCCGCGGCTTAAGAGGGGAATTGGTCAGAAAGGATGACGGGAAGGATAACAACGATCGCGACATCATCGTCGACATGGAAGCCGGGCTCGAGCACCTCTCGCGGGGCACCGGAAAGCACCTGTCACGCTTCGTAGCGACCATCGAGCCGTACTACCGCTCCATGGAGGTAGCGCGTCGAGTAGCTGCGCTTGCTACCGAACTCGGAATCGGGGAGGTCATCGCCGTCTCGAACAAGGTGCGCGACGAAGGTGATCGGAAGGCGATCGCCGACTTCTGCACTGCGCATTCGCTGAAGCTTGCCGGCGAGATCCCGTTCGACTCATCATTGCTTGAGGCCGAGCGGGCGGGCAAGACACCAATCGACTTTGACCCGAACTCGCCGGCAGTCAGGGCGATCGAACGGCTTGCCGACACCCTGAGTGCTTCCGCCTCAGCGTAGGGGTGGCGGCGCCGTTATTGCAGCAATCACCTGGCTGAACATGTGTCCAATGCATGTCCAGGAGTTCAGCCACCAACCCGGAGTGCTTCAATGAACGCAGCTCTGAATCCCACCCGCGCTTCGCTTGCTGGTACCAGTATCGTGATGGCCTGTGCATGCGGTACGGCCGTAAGCTCGGTCCAATTGCTGGCGTTAGGGGGACTCGGCACGACAACCAAGCTGGTACATCCGCTCTTTCTAGGTGTGGGTGCAGCGCTCATCATCTACGGATTGTGGCGAACTGCCCGCGTTTCCGCGTACATCGCGCTCGCCGGCTTCGCCGTCTTGGGCATTGGCGCATTGATCACCCCACCACTGGTAATGACGATGAAGGGTGGCCTGGCGTCGGAGAGCGGCATCATGGCGATGGGAAGCAATCCCGGCGTGCCGTGGACCGGATTCCAGATGTTCGGTGCGTCGCTTTACGTGGTCGGTGCTGCGATCATCGGATATGCGTTCTGGCGGGCGTTCCCGTCGAGAAAGCCAAGCGCGTCGGCATTGGCGATAGGCGGAGTGGCGCTCGCAACCGGCTGCACTTGCTGTCTGGTTGACGGTGCTGTGGCAGGTATGGCTGTAACAGCTGGCGCATCCGCCGCCTTCGAGTCAACACCCATGATATACTGGTCGGCCCTGGGAGCAGTGGCAATCGGCTTGTACCGCCTTGGAGGCGTCCGCGCCGCCGCGTGGGTACCGGTTGGCGGACTCATCGTGAAGTACGCGCCTAGCGCTCTCAAGCTGACCGGCGATTGGATGGTGGCTGGCGTGAACCTGCGCTTCATACCAAGCTATCTGCTCACGGTTGTCGGCTCAGCGGTGATTCTGTACGGCTTTGCAGTTGCGTACCGAGGTGCCCGTGTGACGGTTCGCCAGCCAGCCGAGATGCCTCTGGCAGCATAGAGCGGCTCAGTGTGCCAGCAGCGTACATGAGGGCTTTCCGTGTGAGCGCTGGGAAAGCCCTCATGTAACGCTGGCGCTCGTGTGGAAGCTACAGCAGACGTGGTTCCACGAGCCGCATCGACACGACCCCGAATTCGTGGAAAAGAGGGGGCTGTCACCAGGCGTACATCGCGCCATCGGAGCGGTGCCGGGTAATCTGCATCGACGAGCTTGGGCCGATCGCGGTGAAGACATATCCGGGTGAGGAGTATGTGCCCGCTCTTCGCCGGGCGATTTTCGAGCCCGACTACGGCAGGCGTGGCATAGTGTGGGCGCCGCGTTGCTATGGCGACAACCACGTAACTCTGTCACTCTCGCGAACCTGCGACCGCCTCAAGCCACACATCCCAGGCATCCAGGTCAGACAGCACCATGGCGCCGCTGGATCGAAGCGCGCGCGCGTGGGCCGTGGCCGTATGACCGCCCGCGATCAGTGAAATAGATTCGGGGAGCGCGGAGCGAAGCTGCGCGATCTCCCGGCGCAGCAGGCGCAGGTCAATCGGTCCGAGCACGCTCACGGCGACAGCGTCCGCACGCGCCAGCAGCGCGGCATGCGCGATGTCGTCGACAGGAAGGTCGGGTCCAAGATATGAGACGCGCCACTGTCTGGACGCCGCAACGACCGCGGCCAGCATCGCGCCGAACTCATGCCGCTGACCGGAGAGGGTGCAGAACATGACGAGCGGCGCTTCGGCTGGCGCCGGCAGGATCCCAATGAGCCACGAGAGCACGCGCCCAAGCGCAACCGACAGGACGTGCTCATACGTCGGCCGGAGGCTTCCGTTCTCCCAACCGTCGCCCACGAGCCGCAGCAGCGGGACCACGACACCATCAATGAAAGTGCGTGGCTCCAGCGCGACCGCCGCACGCATCAATAACGCATGGGTAGCGCTACCGTCCATGCGTTCCATGGCCTCTCGGCACGCGCGCAGATGCTCGTCCACGTCGGTGCCGGTCGGTCCACGAGTGCGCGATGGGCGCTCCCTCGGTTCCTCCGGGCGCGCGGCCACCATGGATTCCATCGCGTCCCGGCGAGCAAGCTCGCGCAGTTCATCCAGAGACAGCGATGCAATCTGGCCAACACGGCCACCGGTCGCCGCCACGACCTTTACGAGCCTGAGCCGCTCGATATCCTGGTCCGAGTAAAGCCGCTGGCCCGCCTCTGTACGTGCCGGGGTGACGACCGCGTAACGACGCTCCCACGCTCTCAGAAGGTGCTGCGAGATACCCGTCCGGCGCTCAACCACCGCTATGCTGTGCTCCGGCTTGCTCCTCGGCAGTTCTACGGTTAGGTCACTGCTGTCCATGTATTGTCAACGTACAACCGTGACCATGGGGTGGACAAGCTGTTAGACAATAGTTAGACATTGTTCAAGAGATCTGGACAGAGATTCGCAGATACGAGCGCAGCTCGAGCCAGATCACCACGCAATGGTCACCCCAAGGAGAAAACATTATGAGCACAACAGCAGATCGTTATACCCAGCCGACCGGATCGAATACGCAGGACAAGCACGACGCGCAAAAGCACTCCGAAGGCCCGCTGACCCGAAAGATCGAAGATCAGACGGCCAAAATACCGTCGGATGTATTCCTGATGGCCGCACTCGGCTCCATAGCCGTCGCGTTCGCCCTGGAAGTAGCGGGTGAGAAGGAAAAGAGTCACTTCATAGGCCAGTGGGTTTCGCCCTTTCTGCTCCTCGGCGTCTACAACAAGCTCGTCAAGGTCGCCGGCTCAGACCGCGTGCATCCTTCATAGCACCCGCGACGCGCTCACCGCGTCGCTGCCCTCACCACAGCGCCTAGCAGACCAACGCCCGCGGCGGTTTCGGCTGCATCGCCGCCGCCGACGGGCGGGTGGTAGTACATGGACTGTATGCCGACGCGGCCCGGTCCGGTGAACCGGTTGAAGACGAGCTGTCCGCCGCCGCTGGCGAAGAACCCGGCACTGAGCGACATCATCTCCGTCTCCAGCGACACCGATGGGTCCTTGTACACCCAGCCGCCCGGCTCAACGTCGATCTGCTCGCCGGAGCCAAGTGTCACCTCGAACACGTTGCCGTAGCCGTGCAGCCAGACCACACCGTCAGCATGCGCGGTGAAGGTGTCGATGAACAGACCGCTCTGGCTGAAGAGGATGTTCGCGAATCCGCGCACGCGCTGGAACGTGAAGTCGATATTCTCGGTGGCGGCCAGGAACTGGTGTTCTCTAACGTCGAGTGACTGCCCGCGCATAAGATGGATCGGCAGCACCTGGCCCGCTCCATCGCGACTGAACGCGATATGTCCCGGCCCCTTTGCCTGAGTCATGAAGATCGGCATCCCCGACAGCACGCGCTTGAACGCGCCGGCCAGCGTCTTGAGGCCGATGTCCACCTGTGGATGCTTCCACAGCAGCACGTGGTGCTCGAAGTAGACGGGCACACCCGACAACTCGATGTGCAGCACCGGGACGAGCTCGCCTTCGAGATGGTAGGTGACGCCACCGAAGCTCTCGTCGGAAATCTTGGTCGGGTGGATCTGTGGAATCGCCATGGCCGATGTGGTGTTGATGCTATGTTGGATTCGTGTGCTGCTGCTCGCAAATCTACAGGCGGCTGCGGATCTCGCAGGCTCACATCGGCTGATGCCATGTACTATTCAGGCGTGGATCAAAACCCGATCGACCGGCCCGGGATCGCGCAAACATACAAGCTGATCCGATCACACATCCGCCGAACGCCGACGGTTGAGGTCGATGCCGCCGACTTCGACCTCGATTTCGGGCTTGACGCCAACATCACCCTCAAGCTCGAGTTGCTGCAGCACGCGGGGTCATTCAAGACGCGTGGCGCATTCGCGAACCTACTGACCCGAGATATACCGGACGCGGGCGTTGTCGCGGCCTCCGGCGGCAATCATGGCGCCGCCGTCGCTTTCGCCGCCATGAAGCTCGGACGACCAGCGACGATATTTGTGCCGAGCGTTGCGTCGCGGGCAAAGATGGAGCGCATTCGGGGCTACGGAGCGGAGCTGGTGGTGGCCGGTGACCGGTATGCTGATGCACTTGCCGCAAGCGAGCAGTGGGCGGCACAGTCCGGCGCCCTTCCAATCCATGCGTACGATCAGACCGAAACGCTGTTGGGCCAGGGGACCATCGGACTGGAGTTGGAGGAGCAGCACCCCGAGATCGACACGCTGCTGGTCGCGGTTGGCGGCGGCGGACTGCTCGCCGGCATCGCAAGCTGGTACGGTGGCGTTGGTGGTGGTAGGACGAAAGTAGTCGGCGTGGAGCCGGAAGCCGCGCCGACGCTCACCAGAGCGCTGGAAGCTGGACATCCAGTGGATGCTGATGCGGGTGGAATCGCCGCGGACTCGCTGGCTCCCAAGCGCGTGGGCGAGCTGACGTTCCCCATCGCACAGCAACTTGTGGATGCCGTCGTGCTGGTCCCGGACAGCGCCATCGGTGCGGCGCAGCAGGCACTATGGAACGTGCTGCGTGTCGTCGCCGAGCCTGGAGGTGCGGCGGCGCTCGCGGCGCTCACCTCACGCCAGTATCAGCCCAGGCTCGGCGAACGTATGGGCGTTCTCGTTTGCGGCGGGAATACAACCGCGGTGGACTTCGGCGGCTGAGTCTGCCCGGCCATGAACCCGGCCCTAAACTCTGCCGTGAATCCGGCCCGTATCATGCGGCATGTGAGTCGCGGGTCAGTACACGCTAGTTGGCTGAGTCCACAGTAGGCTTACCCCCTGGAGGCACCCATGCGTCACCTGCATGTCATCGGCGCATCATTCGCCGCAGCCGCTTGTGCTACGAATCCTACCGCGAGTACCGGTGCATCGGGGACCGCCGCCGTACCAGTGACCGCTCCAGCGCAAGGTGTTTTCACCCTGGTTCACGGTGCTGACACTATTGCGACCGAACGATTCACGCGAAGCACCGACCGGCTTCAGGTGGACTTCGGCGCACGGGGGACGACCCTGTTTCGATATGACGCCGCGTTGACTCCGCAGGCGACCGTTTCGCACATGCAGGTGACGACAACCGTTCCCGGCTCACCCGAACGAATCGCATCCGCGACTTTTCAGGGAGACTCCGCTATTCTTTCCGGTAACTCTGCGGGCGATTCGGCCCAGACACTCCGCACCGCGGTGCCGCAAGGAACCGTGCCCTACATCAACCCGAGCGCGTCGCTCATGGAACAGATTGTTCGGCGCGCGCGCGTGGTTGGAGGCAACCAGGTCACGGTCCCCGTGCTGGTCGCAAGCACTGGCGGCCAGACGACCACGGCAACGGTGTCCTTCCCCACCCCCGACTCGGCCCATGTCCAACTGGCGGGCGTTGCGATATTGCTGCGCGTTGATTCCACGGGAAGCATCGTGAGCGGCACTGTGCCCGCGCAGGGGATCACGATTACACGTTCGACGGCAGCCGCTGGAACGCCCTGAGTACTGCACGCGCACTCTTATTGACTCACGGTCAGCAGAGTGGGCGCGAAGATATTGCGCGGGTCCTACGCACCATTGGCGGGCGCACGAACAGCGTGCCCGCCAATGGTCATCATACTCCCTCTCCCAAAAATCAGATCAGAGAGGCGTCGACGCGGTCGCGGTCAATTGATCTGATCAATTGATCTGGATCTTCACGATCGTTCCCAGGCCAACCGGGGGCGGTCCAAAGCCGACGTTGGAGACGTAC
>JBPCNJ010000314.1:0-4654 GCA_051001375.1 Gemmatimonadaceae bacterium | reverse complement strand
TCCCAGCTCTGGTGGCTGGTAACACGGGCGTGATCAAACCGGCCACGTTCACCCCGAAACTCACACTTCGGCTGGTCGAGGTCCTGGTCGAAGCGGGGATTCCGGCTGGCGTCGTCAATCTGGTCATGGGGTCTGGCACCGCAGTCGGTGAGCCGCTCTTGCAACATCCCGACGTTCCTGTCATCTCATTCACGGGTTCGACCGAGACCGGCAAGTCGGTTGCGATTGCCGCCGCTGAACACAACAAGCGATTAACCTTGGAAATGGGCGGAAAGAACGCCGTCATCGTCATGGACGACGCCAATGTCGACCTGGCAGTCGAGGGCATCCTGTGGGGGGCGTTTGGCACCTCAGGGCAGCGCTGCACGGCCACGAGTCGAGTCATCGTTCATCGTTCCGTACAGAAGGAACTTGCAGACAAGTTGGCGGCACGTGCGAAAGTCATGAAACTGGGCGACGGACTCGATGAGTCGATCGATGTCGGCCCAGTCGTCAGCAAGGGACAACTGGACACGATCCATTCATACGTCGGCATAGGCAAGGCCGAGGGCGCAAAATTGATCGCCGGTGGAAACATCGCGAGCGACGGAACTCTGAGCAAGGGATTCTTCCATGAGCCAACGATTTTCGACGAAGTAACGTCGACCATGCGGATTGCGAACGAAGAAATCTTCGGTCCAGTCCTGTCGCTCATTCCAGTCGATTCGCTGGATGAAGCCATCGACATCGCGAACAGTGTGGAGTATGGTCTCTCCGCCTCGATATTCTCCCAGAATGTCAACAATGCGTTCCGCGCGATGCAAGACATCAACACCGGCATTCTGTATGTCAACGCCGGTACCACTGGTGCGGAGATCCATCTGCCATTCGGTGGGACCAAGGCAACTGGAAACGGTCACCGCGAAGCTGGCACCGCGGCGATTGAGTTCTACACGGAATGGCAAAGCGTCTACATCGACTACAGCGGCAAACGGCAGCGCGCGCAGATTGACATCGTCGAAAAATAGGCACGCTGATTCACAACCAGAAAGGCCGGGGGAACCATTGCCCCGGTCTTTCTCTAGTGGAGTTCGAATTGGTTGGCCATTTGTAGTAACCGTCGCTCCTGTCAAGCGGGAGCGGCGGTTTGGCTACTCGTTGCGGCATTGGTCTCGGACCACATCAATCCATCCCGGACCATGACGGAAAGGAGCGTCAGCATCTTGTTCGCCACCGCGATCACCCCCATCTTGTCTGCCTTGCCCGGGCGCTGCAGGTACCGGTCGAAATAGCCTTGGAAATAGGAGTTGTACCGGATCGCGACCCGCGCCGCGAGAAACACCGCCCGGGTCACGGTGGTGCGTCCTCCCCGAATCCTGCCGCTCGTCCGCACACTGCTCCCGCTCTGCTTGGGATGCGGCGCTACCCCGGCCAGCGCGGCCAGCGGGCGCCGCTGCAGCGTCCCGAGTTCCGGCAACGCACACAGCAGCCAGGTGCTGGTGACCGGCCCGATCCCCGGCATCGACTGCAGCTGCGTCGCCGTCGCATGTAGGCTGGGGTCAGTCGCCAGGATCTCCGCAATCGTGGCTTCCCGGTCGGCGAGCTGGGCGTCGAAGGCCGCCGTGATCGTGGTGCAGAACGCCACGATCTCTGCATCCGCGGTGCTGCTGGTCTGGTTGAGATTCATCACCCGCCTCTTGGCAACCTGCTCCCGGCGCCGCATCAGGGCCACCATCCGGCGCTGAACGGGCGAGTGGACCGGGGTCGCCACCGGCTGCTCCTTCACCCCGTAGCGGGCGAGCATCAGGGCATCACTGCGGTCGGTCTTGCCCAGCTGCCCCCGACTCCTGGCGTACGCCGCCGTCCAGCTGGGGTTCACCACGCTGCTGTGCCAACCCGCCGCCGTCAGGTGCAGATGGAGGCCCACATGCAACCTGCCGGTGGCTTCCATCACGACCCCGGTCGGGAAATCCTCCCCACAGCGGACCACGATGGCCTGCCAGCCTGCGGGGGTATTCGGCACCTGCCAGCAGGCGTCGTCATCGGCGGTGGCGACCTCCAGCGTTGCCTTCGACACATCAATCCCAATCCAGCCAGTCATGAGGGGTCCTTTCCTAAGCCGCTCCGCTCCGCTGGTTTCGTCGCCACCGCCCCATCCTTGTGAGATATGGGTGCCACCACCCGCGCAACCGTGTGGGGATGCGTGGCGACACGCCAGCACGCGATGCCGGGACCGGAACTACCAGATGGTCGTCATGACCGCGGGAACGGATGATCGCCGGCATCGCGTCTCTCCAAGATACAAGGGAACGGCCTCGCAGCTGCGGCAGGTGCCGTTCCGATTGGCCGGAGGCCGATATCTGAGAACGAGTTTGAGGGGATCACGTCAACCATTTCGGATTTCGCTCTAGTGGAGTTCGAGATAGTTGACCGTGTCCTCGTGCCGTTCTGATCGACCGTAGAGCGTCACCTGGGACCACGTCCTCAATGGCCTCGCCAACCATTTCTTATTTTGTACTAATTCTCGGCAGCGTTTTGGCGAAAGCCGGGCACCACCAGCAACTTCGGCGAGAGTCCCTGGTTCATGTTGCCGGCTTTGTACCCCTCGAGATCGATGGCGACAAACCCGTATCCAGCCGCCTTGACGACCTTGCTGATCTCTAACCGCAGCGAGAACGCTCGATCGATATCCTTCTCCAGAAACTCAAGTCGCGCGACTTGACCATGGTGGCGCAGGCGAAAACCGCGGAACCCCAGTGCCCGGATCGCGGACTCTGCGGTCGAGACACGCAGGAGCTTCTCTGTCGTGATCGGATCGCCATAAGTAAATCGAGATGAGAGACAGGCCACGGCGGGCTTGTCTGCAGTGCGGAGCCCGAATGCTGTAGATAATTCGCGGATCTCGTCCTTTGTCAGTCCAACCTCCTGCAAGGGCGATCGCACCCCCAGGTCGCGTGCGGCACGCAGGCCCGGGCGAAAATCGTCGAGATCATCCGCATTTGATCCATCGATCACAACCGCCAGCTGACGGGATGCGGCAAATTCCGCGAGTTTCCCATAGAGTTCCTGCTTGCAAAAAAAGCAGCGCTGATGAGTATTGTCGGCGTATCGAGAATTCGTGAGTTCCATCGTCTGCATAACGACGTATTCGACGCCAATCTCATCCGCCAACTGCCGCGCTTCCTGCATTTCCTCTGGCGCGTAAGTCTCGGATAGTCCGCTCGCCGCAACGCACAACGAGCCAAGCTCGTCGTGGGCGACCTTGAGCAGCAGTGTACTGTCGACCCCTCCAGAAAATGCGACCGCAACGGATCCCATCGATTGCAGAGTCAGACGAAGTTGTGAGAGCTTCTCGTATGCGATGTCACTCATCCGATTTCCATCCGTTTCCCCGATGAACGTTTCCGACCAGGTTGATGCCGGGCCTGAAGAAATCTGCCGTTGGTGATTGGTATAGTTTCGCACCTTCGTTCGAGCGAGTGTAGAATGGGCAGATGATGGATCGAACGGGCGGCCATATGGTTCGCGCCGGTACTTGGTGTGTTCAAGACGATCCTATTCTGGATCACATTCTGTTTGTGAGGCATGAAGTCCTTGACTCTCGTACATTTGCTCTCCCAATTACAAGACTTCGCTCCGCTTAGGGATGCGGTTTCCGGGCTTCTATCTGGCAAGAGTCAGGCCATCGATGACCTGCCTGATGCCGCAAAAGCCCCGCTGATCGCGGCGGCAGCGCTGGAATTCAGGCAGCCGACGGTTGTCGTGACGGCCCGTCGCGATCGCGCCGAACAACTCGCATCGTCGATCTCGGAATACCTGCCTGCGGGATCCGATGTCGCACTTTGGCCAGCGACCGATGCCATGCCATTTGAACAACTCCCGATCGACATGGATGCGAGTGTGCGCCGGGTACAACAGTTGGCGTTATTGCGTCGAAAAAGCCCCGAGACGCGCGTGTGGGTCACTCCTATCGGTGGACTCATGCAATTCGTCACGCCAAGATCGGAGATGGCGGCGAAATCCGTCACGTTGCAAGTTGGCGGTCGCATGGAGATCGATGCGCTGCTTGAATGGGCGCTGGATGTAGGCTATCAGATCAACCCCCTCGTGCAGGAACCGGGGACGATCGCTCGTCGCGGTGGTATCGTCGACCTTTTTCCGCCCGGCTCTGAGCAGCCAATCCGCGTCGATTTCTTCGGCGATGAGATCGACAGCATCCGCCACTTCGATCCCCATAATCAACGATCGATTGAGCGGCTTAAACGACTTCTGCTCCTGCCGCCAATTGAATTACCCGTCTGGCGCCTAAAGCAGATTGCTGGTTCGATCAAGCACCTGAAAACCTCATCACTTCGTCCCGAGGTTGCGGATGAGTGGGGTCGGATGATAGATCAGCTTGAGGTTGGCGGCGTCCCCGCCTCGCTCGACGTGCTCGCGGGCTACCTCGTTCCCGAGAAAACGACTGCACTTGATTATTTCCCGGACAATACTTTCCTCGTGCTCGACCAGCCGGACGCCATCCTCCTCGCGGCCACGCAGCGCGAGCAGCATGCATATGAATTGGCGACCACGTTTCTGGAAAGTGGCGAATTGCCTCCAAATCTCGTCGACCCGTTTCTGGGAACCCATGATCTCCAGCAGCGGCTCCTCAATCGCACGTCACTGAGCTTTGGAA
>JBPCNJ010000313.1:0-3647 GCA_051001375.1 Gemmatimonadaceae bacterium | reverse complement strand
CTTAGAATGGCGAGAGCGGACATCGTTCCCACGACCGCGGACGCTGGCGTGATCAAACGCATTGCGGTGCTTCCATTCGACAACGTCGGAGATTCGGCTGACGCGTACTTCGCCCAGGGGGTGGCTGATGCGGTGCGCGGGGAGCTCACCTCGGTCCCTGCGCTTCAGGTCACGGCTCGCACCAGCTCCGTTCAGTATCGAGGGACCACCAAAACGCCGCAGCAGATCGGCAAGGAACTCGGTGTCGACTATCTGGTGATGGGCACAGTACGCTGGGAACGAGGTGACGGCGCCGAGGGCCGCGTTCAGGTAATTCCGGAGCTAGTTCAGGTGTCGAGCAATTCGGCGAAGTGGCAGCAGCCGTTCGACGTCGGCGTCACGGATGTGTTCCAGATGCAGGGAGAAATTGCTGGTCAGGTGGCGCAGGCGTTGAACGTTGCCCTAGACGCAAGCGACCGGGCGAGGCTGGCGCAGCAACCCACCACCAGCCTTTCGGCATACGACGCGTACCTGAGAGGGCAGGACGTTTCCAACTCTCTGGGTGTGACTGATCCGATCACACTGAGACGCGCAATCGCTTACTACGAGGATGCAGTATCGCTGGACCCAAATTTCGCGCTGGCATGGTCGCAGCTTTCGCGCGCGCAATCGATTGTGTATCTGAATGGCGTCCCTACGGTCGCGCAAGCACACGCGGCCCGCGTTTCGGCCGAAAGAGCGCTCGCGCTTTCGCCCAGCGGCGGCGCTGGCCACATGGCGCTCGGCACTTACTACCTTGCCCTTGGCCAGAATGCGCTCGCGCTGCACGAGTTCGAAATCGGCAGACGCGCCGCCCCGTCCAACGCCGACCTTCTTACGCTTACCGCTCGCGCGGAGCAGAGCCTTGGACGCTACGACTCGGCGCTCGCTTACCTGCAACAGGCGCAGGCACTCGAACCACGGTCAGTAGCCCCCGCACGCGGACTGGCGCGCGTGCTACTCTGGTTGAGCCGTTCTCCGGCAGCCCTCGACGCGACGAACCGCGGGCTCGCGCTCGCACCAGGGAACCTCACCCTCCTGGAAAATAAGGCCATGGTCTATCTAGCGATGGGCGACCTTGCGAGCGCACGCTCGGTGCTCAGGACCGCACCAGAAGCAGTCGACCGTGCAGCACTTGCCGCGTATCTGGCATATTACTGGGACCTTACCTGGGTAATGGACGACGCACAGCAAAAGGTGGTTTTGAGCCTATCCCCCGCGGCCTTCGACGGCGATGTTGGCCAGTGGGCAAGCGCTCTGGCGCAGACATACCGGCTACGTGGAGACTCCGCGAAAACGAGGGCATACGCCGACTCGGCCGCGGTTGCGTACGAACGACAATTGCGTACAGTACCTGGTGACGGACAACACACCGCCGCGCGTGCGTTAGCACTCGCCATGGGCGGCCACTCAGCGGAAGGAATCCGAGAAGGCCAACGTGCGATGGCTCTGCTCCCGCCATCGCGCGACGCGTATGTCGGCGCATATACGCAGCATCAGGTCGCGCGAATGTACATGGCCGCCGGTCAGCCAGAAAAGGCGCTCGATCTACTGGAGCCACTGCTCAGGATGCCATACTACCTGTCGCCCGCTTGGCTCCGCATCGACCCGAACTTCGCGCCGCTCAGGGCCAATCCGCGCTTTCGGGAACTCGTGCGTCGCTCCTGAATGCGTGCACTGGCGTGCTCCACTGCGCTGGCACCACTAACTTTGTCTCCAGCATCGCGCTCGCGTCTGAGCGGCGCAGCGATACTTGTCCCCTATCAATCGTCTTTTCATGGCCCAGCAGAACTCGTTCGATGTGACCACCGGCGTTGACATGCAGGAAGTGGACAACGCGGTGAACCAGACTGAGAAGGAGATCGGGCAGCGATATGACTTCAAGGGCTCCAAGGCGACGATAGAGTTCAACCGTGCTGACGACATGCTCGTGCTCGTCGCCGATAGCGAGTTCCAGATGCGTGCCTTGATCGACGTCCTGTGGGGCAAGCTGGTCAAGCGTGGCGTGCCGGTGAAGAACCTGGAGATGGGCGACGTGAAGGCCGCGGGCGGCGACACCGTGCGTTCCGAGATTGGGCTCAAGACATCGCTCGACAGCGACACAGCGAAGAAAGTCGCGGCGGCAATCAAGGAAGCCAAGATTCCCAAGGTGCAGGCAGCGATTCAGGGCGATCAGGTCCGCATTACATCGCCTTCGAGAGACGATCTCCAGACCGCGATGCAGATGCTACGCATCAAGGATTTCGGCGTGGAACTGCAGTTCGGCAACTATCGGTAAACGTTGCTAAGGCGTGAATAGCTCCAGGCGCACCGTGTAGGTGACAGACTCACCGGGCTGGAGCACCACCATCCCGGTGTTGACCTCGGCGCGCCATTCCGGGCCGAACGGATCCGCCCAGTTGAATTGCGGCTCGAGTGCGACGAAGGTCTTGTCAGGTGGCGCATACACCTGAACCGCCGTCACATCGGCTGAAGTCGCGATGACGCGAAGACCATACGAGGCTTCGGGGTCGATTATCTCGCACACCGTGCTCCCGTCACCATTCTTCAACAGGCCGACGAAGCAATCGTCCAGATACAGATCGCCGAGCGCGACGCCGTTCGGCGCCGAGAAATCGTACGGGGTGCCGGCGACCGGTACAACACCTCCGGTGGGAAGCACCTCGTCGTAATTGTTGACGAGCGCGCGTTCAGTCGCGGGTACGTGTACTCGTGCCTGCTCCCGGCGGCGGCTCGGGAGCGCGAAGTACGGATGCCAACCGATACCCATCGGTAGCTGCTCGGCGCCGACATTCTCCGCCGTAATTGAAACCGTGAATGCATCCGCGGAAAGCGTGTTGACGTATGAAACGCGGGTCGTGGACAGCCAGTGCCCGCCGAAATCTCCAGCGTCAAGCGAGCCGGAGATCTGATCGTAATCACTGGTCGTCTCGCGTTTGAGATGCCCGGCTGCCGATGCGAGCGCAAGACCGTGCATCGCGTACCGTTCAGCGCCTGCGACCTGTCCACCCCAATTCGCCGGAAGCGTGACGGACTTGCCAAGGACGTTGGTGGTGATCGTCTTTCCGTCGCTGGAGAGTGTGCCACGGATGCGGTTGGCGAATGGAAGGAGAAAAGCGCCGCCAATGCTGAATGACTTGTTGCCGGCGAAGTCACCCGAATCGGCGCGCAGAATAGCGAGCGCGTCGTCGATTGGAGGTGAAGCGAGCAGGTCGACACTACCGCGACCCGGCAATTGGGCGCGTATCTGGAGAAGCATCATGCCACGCTCGGGCACGATCTGCGCGCTCAGGAACGTCGGCACATTCGTGTCAGGCGGCGCGGGTCGCGTCAGGACCATCACCGACTCCGGAGTGAGTATCTTCGCATTAGCGTCGGCCATCTATTGTCTCCTCCACGCAATCCCGTTCATCCTGTTAATCCTGTAATTCATGAACGAAATGATTCAAATGTTGAGCACGCGCCGATCGGTCGCGCCGCGGCTGCTGACCGAGCCGGCGCCGAGCGGAGCGGAACTGGATAAGCTACTGACGATCGCTTCACGCGTTCCCGATCACGGCAGACTCGTGCCGTGGCGCTTCATTGTCATCGAGCGGCAGGGCGCCGAGCAGATCGGTGAGGTGATCGCG
>JBPCNJ010000312.1:0-9566 GCA_051001375.1 Gemmatimonadaceae bacterium | reverse complement strand
GAGCCCAAGTCCCGTGCCGCCAAATTCGCGCGTCCGAGACTGGTCCACCTGGCGGAAATCTTCCCAGATGGCCGCCAGGTCCTCCTTGCGAATCCCGATTCCAGTATCAGCGACGTCGATCTGAACGAAGTCGCCGTCGCGCCGCGCGCTCAGCGTAATGCCGCCCCCGTGGGTGAACTTTACAGCGTTGGAAAGAAGGTTGAGCATGATCTGCTTCACCTTGGTGCGATCGGTGTGCATTGACACGACTTCGCTCGGCAGCGTGGACCGGTATTGCAGTCCCTTCTTTTTCACCAGCGGGTCGATATGCACCGTTACCTCGCGCAGGATCTCCTGCAGCGACACATCGCCCATATGTAGCGGCATGCGTCCCGCTTCGATCTTGGCCAGATCCAGAATGTCGTTTATCAGCGCGAGCAGATGCTGCGCGGCAGCCTGTATGCGGGTGAGGCCTTCTTCCTGCTTAGCGTTGAGATCGCCGTAGATACGGTCGAGGATGAGCGCGGTGTAACCGATGAGCGCATTGATCGGAGTGCGCAGCTCGTGCGACATGCTCGCCAGAAACTCCGACTTGAGCCGGTTGGCTTTCTCCAGCTCACGCGACTGCCATTGCAACCGCACATTCTGCTCGGCCAGATCCGATGTGGCGGCGCCAACGCGAGCCTCCAGCTCGTTGCTGAAGTTTTTCAGCTCCTCGTAAAGTCGCTCGTTCTCCGCCTGGCCCGTGAGATCGTGCAGCACGGACACGATGGCAATCGCCTCGCCGCGCTTGTCCAGAATCTTGCCGGAAACAACTTCTATGGGGACGGTTCCACCTGGCGAATCCGGCGTCAGAAAATTCATCTCCTCGCGCCGCGCAACAGCGGTGCTGAGCGCGAAATCCGAGATGAAGGTGGTGAACTTGGTGTCATTCGCGCGAACCGCGGCGGACCGCCCTGCGGCCCCGTCGCCATCGTCCGGAGTCGCAGCTCCGAACAGTTGCTCTGCCTGCCGATTCATCAGAATGATGTTTGACCGGTCGTCCGTAACCAGGATGGGGTCGGCGACATTGGCCAGGATCAGGTTGAGGCGATCGCGCTCTCGCTTGGCCTCGAACTCCGCAAGTCTTACTCGCTGAACTTGCCGCTCCAGCTCGCCCGCGGCGCGGCGCAGATCGGTAACGTCGCGAAGAACCGAAACGGTGGCGCCGGCTTTGACTTCATTCAATGGCTGCGTAAGAACTTCGAACAGGAGATCGGTCCCCTCATCCGGATCCACCATGTTCAGCTCGCGCGAGCCCGCACCGCCGCTCGACCCTGGAGCGATCGCCGTCTTGGACAGATGCGATGTGAACAGCAGGTTGTTGATCTCGACCGCGCGGCGACGCCCATCGGAGTCGGTCTCGCCCATGGATAGGAGATGCTCCGCGCGACGGTTCTGCACGACTATCTCGTGCTCGCCGTTGATGATGACGATCGGGTCGGGCAGCGAATTGACGATGGATGTGAGCACGTTGCGCTGCTCGTCGAGCTGGACAGTGCTGCGCTTGTGCGCCTCGATCGCCGCGATGCGCCACAGCACTGGACCCGCCAGCAGTGACGCTTCCAGCAGCGGCGCCACGAGTGCCTCATCGTACGAGACCTCAAGAACGACGACGCCACAGGGCGAGTACGCCCCGCAGGCCGACGGCACGAGGTACGCGCCCATACCTGCCTCCGTCTCGCTCTTGGAGTGCAACACGCACCCGGCGCGAATGAGACGCTCCGCTTCCGCCGTCGTGATGAACCGAGGGGCATCCGACGCGCGTGGCTGCGGAAACGGCAGCGCGACAAACGCCGCGGCCGTGGGCGCGTGCGTTCTGGTCGGGCGCTCCGGGCAGCTTACCGGGAACATGCTCAGCGCCGCGACGACGAGCGGATCGTGCCTGTCGTCCAACACGTGCGGCTCCGGCGCGTCGTGCTCGTCGTACCCCACCGCGGCTACGGGCTGTAGCTCACCCGTGGCGACATCCATCAGAAGCACGTAACCGCGCTTCGCGCCGGTCGCCTCAATGAATTGCGCAACAAGCAAGCGCGCCGCCGTGGAGAAGTTAGGCGCGGAAGCGACCGCCGAGAGCAGACCGTCGAGCTGTTCGGCGGACCATCGCTCGCCGCGGCTTACCGTCGTGCGATCACGCGTTGAGCTGGTCAAGGCGGCGCCTCAACTCTGCGTTTTCGAGCTGGACGCGCTCCAATTCATCCACCGCTGCGATCTCGCGAGGCCGAGACATTGGTTGGGTCATGCCGATCGCCTCAGAATACTTGAGGTAAGTGTCGATCGATGCGACCACGATACGCGCCTCGACTGTCACGAGGTCAATTCCTACGAGCGACACGCGAACCCACGCGTCGATCACTATCCCCTTGTCGAGAACGCGATCGAGAATGTCGATGAGTGAGCTGCCGCTCGGAGAGCGCTCAACGGCCATGAAGACTCCTATTCATGTGCAGATAGTTTTTCCAGTTGGCGCTCGATCCGCGCCAGGCGGTCATCCAGCTCCGCCGCCGAGAGTGCCGGAGCGGTCTGGCTAGTCAGTCGCGGATCGTGCTTCCACCAATTCATACCGATCTGCTCCGCCTTATCGAGCGAGCACACCAGCAGTCTAATCTGGATGGTGAGCAGCTCAACGTTGGCAAGATTGATCTTGATATCGCCGGCTATAACCAGCCCTTTGTCGAGCACTCGGTCGAGGATCTCGACCAGACCGGTGCTGCGGGAGGGGGAAACGAGGTCTGGCAACGGGTATCCTTAGCGGAGGCGGCCCAGTTGGCCCAAGTCGATCTGAAGGTCTTCGTCGGACAAACCGAAGACGCGTTTCAAGTCCTGCATTCTACTGTCCAGCCTCGAAAGCGCCAGCCCCAGTCTCTCCACTTCTTCCTCCGACAGTCGTCCGCCCTCCATTCGCCGTACGGCCTGATGCTCGAGCACCTTGCGTAGTACTTCGATCAATGTCAACACCAGCCGAGCCAGGCCGCTCTCCACGCCGTCCGCATCTGCGTTGATACGCTCGGGCAATCCCTGCGCCACCGAGTTGAGCGACACTTCCGGCGCTGTCTCCGAAGGTGGCTCGCCCAACGGGCCGCCGTCCCTTTCCACCCGCGGGGGTGCAGCGCTTCGCGGGACAAGAATGGGCCCGAGGCTGGCCGCCACGGAACGGGTTGCGCTGGCCGGCCCTCTGCGGTCCGTGCTCGCCACGGCGGCGAGCAGCAGCCCCAGGTTGAGACGGACGAGATCCACGTCCGCGACGGCGATGGTGACATCTCCGTGCACCACCACTCCCTTATCCAGCACGGTGTTGAGCAAATCTGCGAGATCCAGAGCCTCTTCCCCAAGGAGCGTGGGCTGGGAAGTCGTCCTCGACTCGCGCTCGTCCGCGTCACTCATTGCCACGCACAAAATGATATGGCGGCCACGGCCCGGTGAATTCAAAGTCGCAGCCGGCCATGCTTCCGGCCTGTGCGGCGGTCTCGCTGGCTCCGTAACGTTGGATCAGTTGTGTCAGAGCAAGCCGAAAGTCATCGTACTGCTCGTCCGCGACCAGATATGCTCCGTCCAGAATCAGGTTGGGCTGGCCGCCCCCGTCCGCGTTTTGGCGGCTGCGAATCGCGCTTGCCCGAGCCACATCTGTGAGCACAGCGTGTATCTCGCTGGCGACGCGGCCGACGGCATCGCGAGCGGACTGTTTCCGCGCTACCGCGAGCTTGCGCCTGAGTAGGTATGCCTGTCCGGGCGACGCGGCCTGCGCCTGTTGCTCCAACGCCGCAAGCTCCGGATCGAGTGACATCACGGCGTCTGCCAGCACATTCCGATCACCGCTCACTCGAACGCCGTACTCACGCGCACCGCGAACCACACCAATTTCCTTCCGGAGCAACGCGCCACGAGTCTCCAGCATGGCGGCAACGCCTTCAGAGTTCGCAAACATGACCCACATCGGGAGCGGGACTACCGGCCCAACGTCGCTGGCCCACGTCACCATGGTGTCGTGCGCAACCGCGCGCGGGGTGAGCCATTCCGGGTCGAGTACGCACTCAGCGACGGCGTCGGGCACGTAACCAGCTGAGTCGAGCGTGGACACCAGCGCCGCGATGTCGCCCACGACGATGCGGCGAACTTCGCCGCCGTCGATGCCTGGCGGCGCTCCATCGGCTACTGACGGGAGAGCCGACGCGGGAACCACGCAGTAGACGTACTCGATCGTGGAGTGCAATCAGCCCAGAACGCGTTAGCGGTCGTCCCGAGCAACGCGCACGGGTCCGCCGGACATGCCCATTCCCAACTTCTCGCGCCAGGCACGCACATCGCGCAACCGTTCCATGATTCGCGCCTCGCGAATCACGTACTCGTCGTCGTCGATGTCACCGGCCTCGAGCTCGAGCTGCAGGCGCATGAGATCTTCCTTGATCGGCGTGTCATCGGTCAGCTCCTCATCGACTGCACGCCTGACCTTGTCGATGGTCCACATGGCTCCGTCGACGGGACCCGTGAACGGCGCAAGCAGAATAGACGTTAGAAGTCCCATCTAGTTCGCCTTCTCCAGCTTGAGTTTGATGTTGACGAAGTTATACGGCGGCCATGGGCCGGTGTACTTGAAGGAGAGGAGGTGCTCGTACCTGCGACTCAACTCCTTCACCGCTTCGTCAAAGGCCTTTTCGTCGTCGCGATTTACAAGGAACGCAGCGTTCATGATCATCCGATCGCCGATCACCTTGTTGCTGCGGCTCGCGACCGATGCTCGCTTCAACTCCTCGTGCACATTCGCGACATACCGGGACGCGGACTCTTCCAGCGCGCTCTCGATCAGTCGCCCTAGCTGCATTCGCGCGAAGTAGGTCGAGGATGCGGCGTTGCGCGTGATCTCGTCCTTGAGCCTGCCAATCTCGTCGTTCTCCTCCTCAATGCTCGTCACTACACGATCACGATCCCAGCGGATCTGCACGCCGAACTCGATCTTGCCGCGCATCTTCTCGAGCACATCGGTGAATGCGTCATATGTCGAGCGCAGCAGTTCGCCGACATCGTCTTCGGAGCGGAACACGGTCCCGAACGACATCGGGATTACCGTGAAATCGCGCATTACAGTCTCGTTTACGAACTCGTGCGCAAGCACGTTCTCACGAGTGGGGTCGTAGATGACTATTGGAGTGTCGCTGACCACCGCCGCGAGGTCATTGTGGTGCACGGTGTACACGCGGGCTGAGCCGCCGATTCCGATCTCGCCGAAATCACGCGGCGCTTCCTGCCGAATGATGCAGTACACATATTTGCCGCCCTCGGGCGTCGCGCCCGACCTTGGGCCATCCGGTGCATCATCCGGTGCATCATCCGGTGCATCATCCACCTGGCCGCCCATATCGCTCGCGTGGCCCACAATCGGGAACGGCGCGTCGAGCGAACTTGCTCCGTCGTCAGTCAGCTGTTGGTCCATACTGTCCTTGCTCCTCCACGGCAGTGTCACCGCCGCATTCCACTGCAATGATCGAACCTGCCAGCGCAGCAACGATACGCGCTGTCTCCTCCACGCTACCACCACGCAGCCGGTCGAGAGTATCGGCCGTGGTGTGAACCCGCGCCAGCGACCGTAGCGTCCCTCGACTTAACGTGGCAGCCGCCCAGCCACGGTCGGCGAAGGCGACCGAGTCGAACAGCACGCCGGGCAACGAGCGTCGCACCCGCACATGCTCACCATCTGCATGTCTCTGCGCCAGCATCGCCAGAGCCGAGCGAAACACTCCGTCGTCGCGGGATATCGTGCATGTCAGCTCGCCATTGTCATCGACTCCATCACAATTGATTGCGACCCCACGCTCGGGGACGGCTCGCTGCGCAAGCCAGCCGCGCGCGCCTGCCATTCCTAACTCTTCGGCGCTGGTCAGGAGCACGCCAACAGGCGAGTCGGGGGCGATCAAAGCTGCTGCCCGAATTACTGTAGCGACACCGCTTGCGTTGTCCAGAGCGCCCGTCCCCCCACCTGTATGATGCACCCAACTGAGCACCAGCGGAAGCGCCCCGATGACGGCAATCCAGCCGAGCACAACAACCCAGTGCAACTTGACGGCGTTCGGCGCGAACGCAAGAACGGCAAGGATGCCCACCCACGCCGCCAACGTTAGTACTACATCAGCGGCGCGAGTCAGCAGCGATATCGGTTGTCCCTTGGTGTCCAGGTGCGCCACCAGCCATACTTTCGGTAGACCGCGCGAACCTTCCAGGTTCACTCCGTGGCGTCGCATGATGGGCAAGCCCATAATACCATAGCGCCCCAGCCACCACCCGAGCACTCCGACGGCGTACAACGTCGCCGCCGTGGCGAGAACCTCGCCCCATCCAAATGCACCGCTGCCCGCCCGCGTGGCTACCCACAGTGCAGCGATCCCGAGCAACAATCCCACCGCCGGTGTGCCCCATAGCCCGGGGAATGCTGAATATTCAAATGCGCGCTCGGCGACCAGGAAACCAGCGCCCCTCAATTCTCGGGCGCACAGCTCGCGTATCGCTTGCTCCGATGCGGACCCGGCCGGCCGGCCGTATGCTGCTATGCGCCGGAGAAGAATCTCACCGTCCGAGTCGGCCACCGCGCTAGGTCAGTCCCATGATCTGCTTGACCTCTACCAACGTCTCGCGCGCGAGCTTGCCCGCTCGCTCTGCGCCCGCGTCCAGCACGTTGGTAACCATTTCGGGGTTCGCCTTCAACTCCGTGGCCCTCGCGCGAACCGGACCTAGTTCCGCGTCCATCGACTGTAGCAGAACTTTTTTGCAGTCGATGCACCCCCATCCCGCGGTACGGCACTGCACCGCCACGTGTTCCACCGTGGCCGGAGGGCTGAACGCTTTATGCAGATGATAGATGTTGCACACCTCGGGCGTACCGGGGTCATCCCGGCGCACACGCTTCGGGTCGGTCATCGCCGGTCGCAGCTTGGACCACATTTCATCCGGCTCTTCCAGCAAGCCGATAGTGTTGCCCAGAGACTTGGACATCTTTGCCTGGCCGTCCAGCCCCATGATTCGGCGCGTCGGCGTGAGTAACGGCTGTGGCTCAGCGAAATACTCGACGTGAAACTTGGTGTTCCAGCGTCTGGTTATCTCACGCGCGAGCTCCAGGTGCTGCACCTGGTCCTCGCCCACGGGCACTAGATCAGCGTGGTACATCAAAATGTCAGCGGCCTGGAGCACGGGATAGTTGAGCACGCCCGCCAGGATGCTCTCCTGCCGGCTGGACTTGTCCTTGAACTGCGTCTGCCGCTCGAGCTCGCCCAATGGCGTTACAGTGTTGAAGATCCAGGCCAGCTCTGTGTGTTCGGGGACTCGCGATTGGACGAATAGCGTGCACACACTCGGGTCCACTCCGGCAGCGATTAGGGACACCGCCATCTCTCGTACACGCCGGCGCAGGTCGTCCGGCTCGTACGCGCCGGTGATCGCGTGATAGTCAACGACGCAGAAGAACGACTCGTACCTGTGCTGCAACTCCACCCAGTTTCGGATTGCGCCAAGGTAATTTCCTATGTGCAGTTCGCCCGAAGGTTGGATACCGCTAAAAACTCGTGCCATGCGCGAAATATACGGGGCACCATGGAATGAACGGCAACACCGATCTGGACCCAACGCTCCTCTCCGCGATTCTCGACGCCTGTGTCGCCGCCGCGCACGTGGGCGAAGGCGTCATCCGCGAGGGTGCGGCGCGGCTTGGCTCACTCGAGTGGCAGACAAAAGGGCCGGCCGATTACGTCACCGAGATCGACACGTCGTCCGAAGCTGCGATCCGCGACTGCATTCAGACGACGCTGCGTCCTCACCTGGGCACCGTGCCGGTACTTGGAGAGGAGAGCTGGAACGGCGGAGATATCCCGAGCGGACTCTGCTTCGTAGTCGATCCACTGGACGGCACCACCAATTTCCTGCACGGCGTTCCGGCTTACGCCGTCTCCATCGCGGCGCTACACAATGGAGAGCCCGTCGTCGGTGTGGTGCGCCACGCCGCACTGGACGAGACGTACACAGCCGTGCGCGGACGTGGCGCATGGCTCAATGGAACGCCCATGCGCGTCTCGTCGATCACCGAACCCGCTCGGGCACTGGTCGCGACCGGTATCCCTTTCGGCGGCAAGGAAGACGTGGTGCGATACTCGCGCCAACTCGTTCCCGTCGCCGCGGCCACAGCAGGGCTGAGGCGCGCAGGGGCGGCGGCGCTCGACCTTGCTGGCGTGGCAGCCGGCCGATACGAGGCTTTCTGGGAGCTGCAGCTCTCGCCGTGGGACATCGCCGCCGGCATGCTGATGATCGAGGAAGCCGGCGGCGTGGTTACCGACATGCTCGGCCGACGTGCAAACGTTGAAAGCTCACCACTCGTTGCCGGAAGCCCGATGATGCACGCGTGGCTGATCGACACGCTGCGGTCGACGGACGAAAGTAACCATGCGAATGGCAACGGGAGCCACGACCCGCGGGCCGTGGCGTGGAGCTCATCGAGTGTGTCCCGAACTTTTCCGAGGGGCGCGAGATCGAGGTTATTAACGCGATTCGCGATCGGATCGCGGCGGTCGCGGGAGTGTCCATCCTGCACGTTACCTCCGACGTATCGCATAATCGTTCCGTAATCACCTTCGTCGCGCCAGCTGAAGTGATGCCCGACGCCGCGTTCGCTGCCATACGCGCGGCGCGTGACCGGATCGATCTGTCAGGTCACGCGGGAGTCCACCCGCGCATCGGGGCAGCCGACGTCGTTCCGTTCGTTCCGCTGGACGGCGCCACGATGGAAGACTGTATCGCTATAGCGCGCGCGGTGGGCGAGCGTGTGGGCCGTGAGCTTGAGATCCCGGTCTACCTATACGAGCGCGCGGCAACGCGGCCCGCAATGCGCAACCTGGCCAATGTGCGACGGGGCGGCTTCGAAGGCCTGCAAGCTGCGATTCAGACCAATCCGGACCGCACTCCCGACTTTGGTCCCTCGCGCATGCACCCGAGCTTCGGCGCGGTTGCGATTGGGGCGCGGCCGTTCCTGGTTGCATTCAACGTGTACATTGGCGGCGCTGACGCGATGCCAATCGCCAGGGAAGTCGCGCGCGCTGTGCGCGAGTCGAGCGGGGGCCTTCCGTGTATCAAGGCACTCGCGTTGGAGGTGGACTCGCAGGCACAGGTGTCGATGAACCTGGTAGATATCGAGCGCACCCCGCTGTCCGTTGCATTCGATGCTGTCGAGCGGGAGACACGTGCGCGAGGTGGCGACGTCACCTGGAGCGAGATCATCGGACTCGTCCCGGAGCGAGTTGGCTTCGAGGTAGCCTCGCACAGACTGCGGCTTCGCGATTCGCTGGCTGATCACGTTTTAGAGCGCCGCATCTTGCAGCAACGCGAAACCGGCTACACTCTGCGCGACTACGTCGTTGCCGTTGCGGGGAGCGACCCGTTTCCAGGCGGAGGAAGCGTCGCTGCAATCGCGGGTGTACTTGCCGCGGTGCTCACTCGCATGATCGCAACGCTCACCCTCTGACGCGCGCGCTACGCCGATGTTGCGGATGAGATGCGCGGCATAGCACTTGAATCAG
>JBPCNJ010000311.1:0-4504 GCA_051001375.1 Gemmatimonadaceae bacterium | reverse complement strand
AGATTGTTCAGGCTATATTGGGCGTGCTGAGTTTTTTGCGCCTGCCAGGCGCGCCGCGGAGTGCCGTGGACGCGAGGAGCCTGGCGTTGTATCCGCCACCCCTGTAACGGGAGCAGTAGCTACATGGTTCGTATTCGTCTCCGCCGCATCGGCCGCAAGAAGGCCCCTGTTTATCGCATCGTTGTCGCCGACTCGCAGAGCCCGCGCGACGGCAAGTTCATCGAGATCATCGGCCAGTACGCTCCGCGCCAGACCGAGGGTGGCCTGAACGTGAATGAGGAGCGCGCCAACTACTGGATGAACGTGGGCGCGCAGCCAAGCGACACTGTGCGCTCGCTGCTGCGGCGCGCCGGTGTGCTCAAGCGCCGCCACGAAACGCGTATTGGGCGCGTGAGTGAGGCTCCGGTTCAGGGTGGCGCGGCTTCCACGTCGTCCGCCACGCCGGTGATGGAAGAGCAGCCGGACATGAGTAACGTTATCGCGATCTCAGACGAGCGCGCCGACGAAGAGTAGGTCCGGCAACATCGAACGCGAAAATAAGGGCGGCCTCTCGGGTCGCCCTTATTTTTATCTCTTATGGTAAATGAGTCCGCAGCACATACAGCAAGTTCGCCCGAGTTCGCCATAGTTGGCCGCGTCCGCAAGCCGCAGGGCATCGAGGGTGAGTTGACGGTGGAGTTGCTCACCGACGAGCCGGATAGGTTTTTTGCAGACGGCGCCCGTCTCTTCGCCGGAACAGTTGACGGCGACCCCGCACCGAGTCCGGCCGACCGGCGCAATCTCAACAGCCGCCATGAGCTAAGGGTCGAGTATGCCAAACCGTTTCGAGAAGGGCTGATCGTAAAATTCGACCAGATCCCGGATCGGTCGGCAGCGGAGCTGTGGCGCCAGCGCTATCTCCTGGTACCAACGAGCGAGCTGACGCCGCCGCAGGACGACGAGGTCTTTATGCACGATCTCATCGGGATGCGCGTGTTGACGGAGAGCGGAAGACAGATGGGCGAGGTTGTCGGGCTCTACGAGATGCCGCAGGGGTTGACTCTGGACGTGAAGGGAGCGGAGAAGGGGAGCGACATCCTCATTCCGTATCGCCCGTCCGTGGTGCAGGAAGTCGACCTGGACACGCGCGTCATCACCGTCGACAGCACCTGCGGGCTGTTCGATTGACGGGAAAACAACTCAAATGAATCCGCAGAGTGCACAGGCCGATGTTGACGATCAACGTCATTACGATCTTTCCGGACTTCTTCACCGGTCCGCTCGGTCTCAGCATCCCCGCGCGCGCGGCCGCGGCCGGCGCGGTGCAGTATCGAGTGATCGATCTGCGCGAATTCACGCACGATCGCCATCGGACGGTGGATGATTACCCGTACGGCGGCGGTCCGGGGATGGTGATGAAACCGGGTCCGTTCTTCGAGGCCGTGGAGTCTCTGGCCGCCGTGGCGCCGATCGTTCTTCTGTCGCCGCGTGGGCGCACGTTTCAGCAGGCGGACGCGGTGCGCTTCGCGGCTGGAACCGAGCTGACGCTGCTGTGCGGTCACTACAAGGACGTGGACCAGCGCGTTGCCGATCATCTCGCCACTGAAGAACTCTCCCTCGGCGACTTCGTTGTGAGCGGCGGCGAGATTGCCGCACTGGCCATAGCCGACGCTACCGCGCGACTTCTCCCCGGTGCGATGACCGATCTGGAGAGCGCCTACACCGATTCGTTCTACGACGGTCGAGGGATATCCGCGCCGAGCTACACCAGGCCGCCGGAGTACCGCGGGCACGCGGTTCCAGAGATTCTGTTGTCAGGCGACCATGCCAGGATCGCTAGGTGGAAAAAAGAGCAGGAGCGGTAGCGTCCTGCCGACGTGACTTTCACATGGGAGGGAGGACCTACCGCAGGATGGATTCGGGCACTATGTTACGCGTCTGTCCCGTAAACACCGAGATCCAATCATGCACGCCTTCAGTGAAACCCAGAAAGAGTGGCTCCGTAGCGACGTCCCCGCGTTCCGGGCTGGCGATACGGTTAAGGTGAACGTTCGGGTGAAGGAGGGCGAGAAGGAGCGCACACAGGCCTTTGAGGGCGTATGTATCGCCCGTCGCGGCGCTGGCGTATCCGCCACCTTCACGGTTCGCAAGATCAGCAACGGCGTCGGAGTCGAGCGTATCTTCCCGCTCCACTCGCCAATGCTCGCGGACGTAACAGTTGTGCGACGCGGCCGAGTGCGGCGCGCCAAGCTGTTCTATCTGCGCAGCCTTACTGGTAAGGCGACCAGAATCAAGGAGCGCAAGATCAAGCCAGCGCAGCCGCAGCAGGCTGCCAAGGGCTGATGCGCTGGAGTCCCGTGGAGCGGGAATTACGTTCCGCTGGTGGGGGACTCCTCGTTGCCGGAGTTGATGAAGTCGGACGGGGCCCCCTAGCGGGCCCCGTCGTCGCTTGTGCCATCATCATGCGCCCTGATGCGGCGACCATCAACGGTGTTGCCGACTCCAAGGTCGTGCGGCCGGATGAGCGGGTGCGGTTGGCCCAGATCATTTTCAAGCGAGCGCTGTCGTGGGGGATAGGTGCGGCGTCCGTGCGTGAGATCGACCGCCTCAATATCTATCACGCGAGCACGCTGGCCATCAGACGCGCCATACAGAAGCTGCGCACCGAGCCGCACCACGTTCTCATCGATGGCAGGCCGATCCGCGCGCTCGGCATCGAACACAGGGCGATTGTTGATGGCGATGCTACGTGCTACAGCATCGCATGCGCGTCCATCATCGCCAAGGTCACGCGCGACAGGCTGATGGCATCGCTCGGCAGGCGCCACCCGGCGTATCTTTGGGAGCGGAACGTGGGCTACAGCACCGCTGCGCATCTGTCGGCGCTGTCAGCGGCAGGTCCCACGGCGCATCACCGCAAGAGCTTCTCCCCGGTCGCAAAGTGCCAGCAGACGTTGCCTCCAACGTGCCAGCCCAACTTGGACGACCAGACGCTGATTCAGCCAGCGCATTCGGCGTGGCCTTACCCCTGAACGCGCTGTCGTCGGGAGCTCTGGTGGGTGTCATTATGGGGTCTCAATCTGACTGGGAGACGATGTCGCATACCGCGTCGACCTTGTCACTACTCGGAGTGCCGTTCGAGACCCGGATTGTCAGCGCGCACCGCACACCGGATCTGCTGTTCGAGTACGCGTCCGCGGCGGAGTCACGCGGTCTCGAGGTGATCATTGCCGGAGCCGGCGGCGCGGCTCACCTCCCAGGAATGTGTGCGGCGAAGACGATGCTCCCAGTGCTGGGCGTTCCCGTGGAATCCAAGGCGTTGCACGGAATCGACTCGCTCCTGTCCATCGTACAGATGCCGGCGGGTATCCCGGTTGCGACGCTTGCCATCGGCAAGGCGGGAGCGGTGAACGCGGCGCTGCTCGCGGGTGCGATCGTAGCGAACAGGCATGCAGAGTTTCGCGCCGCGCTGGCTCAGTTCCGCGCTGATCAGACGGAGCGCGTTCTGAGCCAACCGGAGCCGCGTGCCACCGGGTGAAGCGCACGAAGCGCACGAAGCGGCCCCGCGGCATCGAGTGTCACCAATGCGCATAGGCGTGATGGGCGCAGGTCAACTCGGCCGCATGTTGGCGCTGGCGGGAATCCCACTGGGAATGCGCTTCGTCTTCTTCGCTCCCGAGCTTGGCGCGAGCGCGGAGGATGTGGGCGAGATGGTGCTCGGTGCGTGGGATGATGACGATGCACTCGCGCGTTTTGCCGCGTCGGTGGACGTTGTGACGTACGAGTTTGAGAACGTGCCGGTGAGTGCGACTGACGTCGTCGCTCGGTCGTGTCCGGTGTGGCCCCCGCGCAAGGCACTGATGCTGACGCAGGATCGGCTGCACGAGAAAGAAACATTCCAGTCGCTCGAGATTCCTGTCGCGCCGTACGCGCCCGTGAACTCAGTGGAGGAACTGCGCGCCGGAATCGAGCGTATCGGCGTGCCCGGCATTCTCAAGACGCGCCAATTTGGCTACGATGGCAAGGGACAGGCGCGCATCGGTACCGTGGAGGACGCGGACGCGGCGTGGGGAGAGCTTGGCGGCGCTGCGCTGATCTACGAGCGGCTGGTACAGTTCACGCGCGAGTTGTCGGTCCTCGCCGTCCGCGGGAAAGATGGAACCAAGCTCGTGTATCCGGTGGTAGAGAACCGGCATCGCGATGGGATTCTGCGTTGTTCCACGGCGCCGGCAGACGGGTTGGACGACGCGAAGCGAACCGCCGCTCACGCGTACGCAACAGCGTTGATCGATTCACTTAATTATGTCGGGGTGTTTGCGCTGGAGCTGTTCGATACGGATTCGGGGCTCATCGCCAACGAGATGGCGCCGCGGGTACACAACTCGGGACACTGGACGATCGAAGGCGCGGAGACGAGCCAGTTCGAGAATCACGTCCGCGCGCTGCTCGGCCTCCCGCTCGGCTCGACGCGGATGATCGGCTATTCGGGCATGATCAACTGCATCGGCAAGCTGCCTCCGCGCGA
>JBPCNJ010000310.1:0-7291 GCA_051001375.1 Gemmatimonadaceae bacterium | reverse complement strand
CACCGCGCGGGAAGCAAACGTTACGCTGGCGCTCGTCAACGCGTTCAATCTGGAGCAGCGCGCATCGCGCGCCGGCGAAAAACGAGCGTATTTGCAGGGACGCGTCGTCGCGGCTAAGACCGACCTCAACATCACGCAGGCGCGCTACCGCGATTTTCTTGCTGGCAACCGGCAGTGGCAATCGTCGCCGTCCCTTTCGTCCGAGTAAGCAACGTTGAAGCGCGACGAGGACGTGTCGGCGGACCTGTATTTGTCGCTCGAAAAGCAGTATGAGAGCGCGAGGCTGGACGAGTTCAACGATGCCGCCCTCATCACCGTGGTCGACTCGGCCGTTGCGCCCGTTCGTCCGTACTGGCCGCGTTACTCTCTACTCATACCGGGCGCGCTCCTGTTCGGTCTATTCGTAGGCGTCATGGTCGCAGGGATCGCAACCGTGTACGCCGACTGGAGCAAGCGGGAGCCGATAGCCGCGCGGGAACTGGCGACTGCCCTTTCGCGACGAAAGCGGATCTCGGCGGAAAAACCGCCCGTGCAACGGCGTGCCTGACACAAGGTCGCTTGCGGCGCGGGCGCTTCCATGGATGACGTGGGCGCTCACGTTCCATATTCTCGTCATCGCTCTCCTCTTCGGCCTGCTGCGCTTGCCCACCGGCGTCGTGCGCGGCATCGCGGCGTGGAAGGAGATCGCCGGTGTGTGTCTGCTGCTTGTGGTTATCGCACGCTCCGCGTTCGGGCGTGGACCACACGTCACCGTCGGGACAGCTGACCTGTTTGCTGGCGGGTGGATTGCGCTGACCCTTGTGTTCTTCCTGACCCAGAGCGTGCTATTGCACGATTTCGTACCGCTCAAGGCCGCGTCGTTCGGGCTCAGGGACGCAGCCTACTTCGTGCTGTTCTACTTCGTGGGCCGCGCAACACCGGAGATCGGCCGCGACGACCGCATGCTTAAGCGGGCGTTCGCCGTTCTGTGTGTGACATGCACGGTGGCCGTGGTGGAGCAGATGTTCGTCACTCCGCAGATGCTGGTACTGCTCGGGGTTGGCTCGTACGTGCGGGACTTTCTCGGCACCGAGGTCTTTACACAGGGAAACGTGTACGGACTGCCCGACAACTACTGGAGCCTCATGGGAGGCCACTTGGTGCGCCGCTCCGGGTCGGTGTTTCTCTCAAGTCAGGGTTTTGCGCTGATCTTCGTGGTGCTGTTGCCGCCCGCCACGATCTGGGTGCTCAGGCGGGAAGGGCGAGGGCGACTCGCGGCGCGTATCGGGTACGGAATCATTTGGGCCGGGCTACTCGTAACGTTCACGCGCGCGGCTATTGCGGTCGGCGCAATGCAGCTAGCGGTTATACTTGGCTCCCGCCACAAGGTCACGAGTGTAGCCCTCGCCGTGGCTGTCGGTCTCGCGGTCGGCCTCGCTTCTATGGCGGTAGTGCCAGGGCTGGCGACATTCGTGTTGGAAACGCTGACGTGGCAGAGCGGGAGCAGTGCGTCACACCTGAAGGATTGGGTCGCCGGAGTCACCGCGTTTCTGGAACAGCCGTGGGGCTACGGCTTGGGTACCACTGACCAGAGCGCGGTACGGGGCGGGCTCAAACCAATCACGGCGGATAACCTGTATCTCAAGTACGCCGTGGAGATGGGAGTTCCAGGGCTCGTGCTGCTACTCGGCACGCTTGGCTCATTCATTCGTGCCGGGGCCAAGTTGAGCCGCTTTGCCAGTGACCCTAATCAGCGCGCGATCGGTATGACCGTGGTCCTCGCCACCGTCGGCGTGGTGTTGTACGGCGTGACTGGTGTGATTTTCAGTGATCCTCTAGTCGCGTATCTGCTGTTCTGGTTTGCCGGAGCGGCGGTAACGTTAGCTCAACAAATCCCTGAGACCTCGCCGGTAGCACTGCGGGCATACGCTGAAGCGTATGCCTGAGACGGCGTTCGGCGTTGTACTCCTCAACTGGAACGGGTGCGACGACACCATCGCCGCGCTGGATTCGCTCATCGCCGCCGATCCGACGCCAAAGCACGTCGTTGTGGTTGACAACGGATCCACTGACGAGTCGCTGCCCCGACTGCGGAATTGGGCCACTGCGAGGGCTCCGAGCTGGACTGAGACCAGCGCCGGCTCAATCGCAAGTGCACGCACCGAGCGATGGCTGCTCCTCGTGGGCGCGGGAATGAATCTCGGTTTTTCCGGCGGCAACAACCTCGGGCTTGGTTATCTCGCGACAATCAGGGATCTGTCGCATTTCCTGTTGCTCAACAACGACGCCATGGTAGCCCCCGACTACTTCGCTCAGATGCGTGATGTTGTGAGGGCGATTCCCGACGCGGCACTGATCGGGTGCATGATCTACTACCACCCTGACCGTGAACGAATCTGGTTCGCCGGCGGCTACGAAATCCAGGCACGCGCGCTCGTGATGCACCGCTATACTGAACCGACGGACGCGGAGCCGCACCCAACCCCGTTCGTGACCGGCTGCGCGATGATGATATCACGGTCATTGTTCGAGGCTAAGGGCGGGCTCGCCGAGGTGTACAATCCGATTTATTGGGAGGACGGCGACTACTCTTTCCGGGCACGCTCCGGTGGGTGGAAGGTGTTGATGGCGCCGAAAGCACGGGTGTATCACCGCGTTGGGGCGAGTGGCAATGGAGAGCAACTCACGCCCCGGACCGCGTTCTTGCAGAACCGGAACCGTGGCCTTTACGTTCGGCGCAACTACTCCGGTCTGAATCGCGCGCTGGCGCTTGCGTATCTCACCGCAACGAAGCCCGCGCGCTCCATCATCGAGGTCGCACGCGGCCGGTCTGACATCGGCTCCGCGATTTTTCGCGGCTTCGTTCATGGATTGCTCGACCCTAAGCTGTGATTCCGGACCGGCGGCAATTTCGTGACTCCGGACGGTTTGCAGCGGCACTTGCCACCGAGGCCTTAGCACCGGCGCTACGCGCATATGCGCGCGGTCGCTCCAGGGGGCCTGCAACCGCGCCATCGCAATGGCGTCGTGGGTTGATTCTCGGGAGCGGGCACATTGGCGACGTGCTGTACCGAACGTGCTCGCTCGGGCAACTTTCAGCCGGGCTTCCTGACTGTCGCTGGTCATATCTCACTATGCCAAGAGCGGCTGAGATTCTGCGCGAAAATCCAGCGCTGCACGAGGTGTTACCGCTGTGTGAGCGGGCCGCGGCGAACTCCGTGTCTGAAGCGAGCCTCGGCCTTCTACGCGCTCGGAACTTCGATGTTGCATTGTGTACTGACAATGTCAGGCACCACGAAGCGCTCCAGATCGCGCTCGCACTCGGCATCCCGAACCGCATCGCTTTCGTGCGGAAGGGACTATCCGGCCTCGCGACTTTTGGCGTAAGAGTAGCGCGTGATTCGTGGCCGGCACACATCCGTGCAATGGTCAACGCCGTAGCCGGAACGCGTGACGAGTCGCCGCTGCGACCCAGGATCTACCTGGACACAGACGACAGCGAGTCGGCGGATGCGGCATGGGGAGCGCTACCGTTTCCAGATGCTCCGCTCACTATCGCGACAGCAATCACGACGAGGCAGCCGATCGGGCTATTTCCACTACCGCTGTTTGCGGCGGTTCTGCGTTGTGTGCTCCAGATCGAGCCGGGCACCCGCTTTTTGCTCGCGGGGTCGCGGGACGACAGCGCGACTCTAGACGCCCTCGCGGACGATCTCGGTCCACGCGCTACGGTCCACGCGGGGACGCTTTCATTGCGCACGTTCACCGGCGTTGTTTCCCGCTGCGACGCATTTTTTGGCAGCGACTCGGGTCCGCGTCACATCGCGAACGCTGCGGGGATCCCGGTCTTATTCGTTAGGAATATGTCGGTCCCGGAGATTGAAGCTGGCCGGTATTGTGACACGGAGACCGACGTGACCCCTCCGGGTCAGTACCTCTCCAGTGACGCAACCGCGCATGCACTCTCACGAATCGACGTCGAAGCGGTTGCAGGCGCAGTTGTTGCGGCCGCGCGCAGAACGGCATCCACACGCCGCACCTAGCGCGGTAAAGCTAATGCCGGGCTAGCGCGGAGAGAGCGACGGGACGCGCGCCGCTGAGTAGGATTCCGGGGTGCTTACGCACGAAGCGGAGCATCCCACGCGCGTGCCAGAGTGTTCTACGGTCGAAGAAGACCTTGTCGGTCGCTGCCTGATGCTCATGGTACGCCTCTGCGGCGGGAGCTTGCCAGACTTCCCAGCCGCTGCTCCACATGCGCCACGCCAGATCAACGTCCTCGACATACAGCGGGCGAAACTCCGGATCGAAGCCAGCAACGTCTTTCCACGCCGCTGCGCGCACCATGACGCATGCACCCAGCAGCCAATCCACGCGTCGGCTCGCCGTTGGGGGAGCCAGGTAGTGCGGCGATTGCCGAATTCTGTCTGCGAACGCACGTCGGAGCGGAGTGCGGCGCAGGAGCGTTCCCAGCGGCCGTGGGAATTGCCGCGCAGACGGCTGAGGTGCGCCGCCAGGATAGCGTAGCAACGGCCCAATCATCCCAGCCGCCGGATGCTGATGCATCGCGCGCACGAGCTCCCGGACACAGTTCGTCGAGAGTATCACGTCGGGGTTCAACGTTAGCCCGAAATCCGCTGGAATCGCCGCGAGTGCCGCGTTGTGATTCTCCGCGAATCCGCGGCGCTCAGCGTTTACTATGGTTGTTACATCAGGGATCAGGTCGCGCGCCACTGCGTCGCTCCCATCCACGTCGCCGTTGCAGACAACCACGACGCGGAGGTGCCCATCGAAGTTCTGGCGTGCCAGTGACTCGAGGCAAGGACGTAACTTCTGCATCTCTCCGGTGGAGATTACAGATACCGCGACCGAGGTCACGCCGTTGATCGCGTAGGAGCGAGCGGATAGTGACCCGTGAACACGGCGCGCAGTGAAACGGGAACTATTCTACTCGCCGCGACCAGCAGCAGGAGCGTGTCCAGTGTAACGCGCGCCGTCCAGGCGATCGCAGCGCCATTGATCCCGAAACGGCCGACCATGAACCACGCGAATGGCAGATGGATTGCGAGCTCCAGGAGATGAAACTTTGCCGGCACGTCCGGACGTCCGGACACCTCCAAGAAAGTGTACGGGATGTGTGCGACTGCATTGATGAGCACTCCGAGCGCAAGAATCCGGAGCGCGATCTCGCCATGCGCAGCATACTCCGGACCCATCCAGAAACGCAGTATCATCGGCGCGAAGAACAGCGCGATTGCGGCGGGAACAGTCATCAACAGGATGAGCGTTCGCATGGACGATGTGAACAGCCGGTCGATGTGCGCGGCGGCGGCCGCGACTCCGAGCCCCGTGATGAGCGGGAACAGCGCGTTGATCAGACTGTTCGGAATCATCAGTAACCGCGTCACACCCTCGTATGGCGCCGTGTAGTAGCCCACCGCGGTAAGTCCTGACCGTGCTCCCAGAGCGAATCGGTCGAAGTACACCAGTATCGGGCTCACCACTCCGGAGATCGCAACCCAGCCGCCGAACCCGATCAGGCCGCGAAGCCGCCTCCAATCACGCGGCATCTCGATGCGGAAGTCGGGAACCACGCGCACGATCGCGATCAGCGTCGCAAGGCACGCGACGATCCGCCACGCGAACACCCAAACCAGTGCGGTCGGCAGCGAGTATCCTTGCACCACGACGATGGTCGGTATGACGATGGCGCCCGCGGTAGCGGGAATTTTGATCGCGTTGCTCACCGCGAATTTCTGCGCGCCTTCGAGCACTCCTCTGAGTGTCGTAAGCGCAAGCACGGCGGGGAGATTGAGCCCGACCACGACAAACAGGCGCGAAGCCTCGGGGATCAGACCAGGGTCCACCTTGAACACGCGCTGCGCCAGAACGGGTGCGGCGAGCGCGAGCGCGAGCGCCGCGACAGCGCCGAGGGCCAACTGGACAGCGACGGAGACGGCAGTGATCTGGGGGACATCGTGTGTCTCTCGCGCAATCGCGTCGGCTACGTACCGCACGGTGGCCTTCCCAAGGCCGACGTCAAATAGCGTGAGATACTCCAGAAAGGCCCAGCTAATGCCGAGCAGCCCGAAGCGTGCAGGACCGAGCGCACGCGTGAGCACCGGCAGTAACAGCACGGCGATGCTCAGAGGTACGGCAAGGCCGGTGAGATTGAGCAGCGCATTGCGTCCCACGCGGGAACGCAATGCAGCGGTGATGTCGTCGGTTGCGGTCATTGACGGACTGGCTTTGCCGCTACTCCGCATTCGCACTCCCCCGAACCAGAACGGCGAGCGTAGTGCCTTCGATCCATCGGATGTCAGCACACGCGCCTCCCCCTTCACGCAACTCGTTGAGAGCCTGCGTGACGCCCGGCCACATCGCGTAGTCGTGCCATAAGATGATACTGCCCGGGTGCGTCAACTCCAGTGCGCGTCGTGAGTCATTCAGCACATACTCGCGGGAGTGTGCTCCATCCACGAAGCACAGATCGATGCTGCCGACGTACGGCCTGAAATCGAACTTGGCCGAGTCGCCGAACAGTTGTCGCACCCGCGGCGCGAACTCCGATTGGCGAATGCGCGCACCGGACAGGCTCGGCTGCATGTACTTGAGGTCCTCCGCATCGGCAGCGAGCACGGTAGCAGAGCCCTGAAGAGGTAGGTCCAGCGTGTACACCGTCACAGCGTTGTCAGCGTTCGCCGCCAGGTTGACCGCCGTGCGCCCGTCAAACGTGCCGATCTCGAAGACAGTACGAGCTTTCAGGCGCGCCGCGGTAGCCGCGAGGATGACCAACTCCAGCACCGAGACGTTGCCGTCAACCGCATGCAGCTCGCGCAGATCCAACGCCAACCCACGCGGTACCATCTCGTCAATGGACGCGCGCGGAAGACGGGCATCGAGGGCCGTGTGGTCGTACCCGAAGTGACGTGCGATATCGGTCAGCAAGCCGCGGTGACGGCGATGGCCGATGCCCGCGGTGAGCGCGTATGCAGAACCGACCGCGGCACGCCAATAAACGCTGACGAAACGCGCCGCCCGTCGCTGTCGTGAATCGGTCATGGAGCTGGTGTTTGTGGCGGGAACATCGGCCTGCTTGGCCGTCCCGATAAGTGGCAGCCGTTAAGCGGTTGGGCCGATGGTTACATCAGCTACATCATCCGGTCCTTCCACGTATCCGGGACGATCGGCGAATCTATCTCGATCGGAAGGTGATACTGGAAGGGCTTGGTACCGTTCGCCTGGATCCATTGGACGATGCTCTGGAGACCGTCACGCAGAGGAACCTTGGTCTCATAGTCGAGCAGCTCACGAG
>JBPCNJ010000309.1:0-9663 GCA_051001375.1 Gemmatimonadaceae bacterium | reverse complement strand
GTGCTGGATCGCTCCTGGCATGCACCCCTGTATCCTTGACGTAAGGTGCGGTCGCGACCGCACCTTACGTCAAGGATACAGGGGTGCATGCCAGGAGCGATCCAGCACGCACCCCTATATCTTTCCCCGTACGCGAGGATGGCGAAATTGGTAGACGCACCAGCCTTAGGAGCTGGCGGTTCACACCTTGGGGGTTCGAGTCCCCCTCCTCGCATTGATGACACCCCGCGAGATGGGCCGCGACGCGCGCGTCTGCGAGCGCGTTACGCGGCAACACGCGCGGACGTTCGCCCTCGCCAGCTACTTTCTCCCGGCGCGTAAGCGTCGCGCGGCATTCGCCGTGTATGCGTTCTGCCGTCAGGCCGATGACATCGTCGATTCAGCCGCGGTTGGTGTACCCGATGTCACGGAGCGGCTGGCAGCGTACAGGCAGCGGCTCGACCGGGCATTGGACGGAACTCCCGATGACGCCGTTTTCCGTGAAGTAGCAGCGGTCGTGCGCGAGTTCTGTCTTCCAGCGAGGGTGCTGCACGAGCTGCTGGACGGCGTCGCGCGTGATTTGCACCCTGCGACATATGCCTCGTGGCCCGAGCTCGAACGCTACTGCTACGGCGTCGCCAGCACTGTCGGAGTAATGTGCACGCATATCTTCGGCGTTACAGCCGGCGCGACACCGGAGAGCGCAATGGGACGCGCGGAGACCCTGGGCGTTGCAATGCAGCTCACCAACATTCTGCGCGACGTGGGTGAGGACGCCAGACGCGGCCGCTGCTATCTGCCGCTGGAAGATCTGGCCCGTTTCGGTATCACGCGTTCAGAGATCGCTGACCTCACCGTCAGCGCGAGTGACCCACGGTGGCAGGCGCTCATGCGCTTCGAGATTTCACGCGCGCGCGCTCTCTACGCCAACGCGCACTCGGGAATCGCCAGCCTCGAACGCGACTCGCAGCGCTGCGCCACGGCATGCGCCGTTGGCTACGCCCACATTCTCGACGCAATCGAGCGCATCGGCTGCGACACGCTGACGCAGAGAGCACGGGTGCAGCTTCCGGGTAAGGCCCTCGTGCTCTGGCACGCATGGAAGCGAAGCGGACCCGCGTGGCTCGACCGGTACGGCCATGGTGTTGGCGACCCAACCGCTCTGACGTGAAGATTGCCGTTATCGGGAGCGGCTTCGGGGGATGGAGCACCGCCATCCGACTCGCGGCCGCGGGGCACGAGGTAACCATTGTGGAGCAACGCGACAGGCCCGGAGGCCGCGCGTACGTCTACCAACAGGACGGCTTCACCTTCGATGGCGGTCCCACCATCATCACCGCGCCGTGGATCATCGACGAGCTTTTCGCAGCTGCTGGAAAGAGCACCGCGGATTATGTCTCGCTCGTTCCAATCGACCCATTCTACAACATCAGGTTCGAGGACGGATCGGTTTTCAGGTACAACGGTGACCGCGATTCCGTGATCGCGCAGATACGCGACTGGAGCCCGTCGGACGTGAGCGGCTATCTCGCGTTTCGGAAAGCCGCCGAGGAAATCTTTCGCACCGGGATGGCGCTGATCGACAAGCCGTTCACGCATCTAAGCGATATGGTTCGCGTTCTCCCCGATCTCGCTCGACTGCGCTCGCACCGATCGGTGGCGAGCTTCGTGAACGGGTTCGTGCGGGATGAGCGACTACGTCAGGTGCTCTCGTTCCATCCGCTGCTAGTTGGCGGCAACCCGTTCCAGACCAGCTCGCTGTATGCGCTGATCCACACTCTGGAGCAGGAGTGGGGCGTGTGGTTCGCCATGGGCGGCACAGGCGCACTGGTCGACGCGCTGGTCCGCGTGTTCGCGGAGCTTGGCGGGACGCTACACCTTGATTGCGCTGTGACGGAGATAGAGATCGACTCGCGAACACATCGCGCAACCGGCGTGCGACTCGCATCCGGCGATCTGTTGCAAGCGGACGCGGTCGTGAGCAACGCGGACGTCGCGACCACGTATCTCAAGCTGGTACATCCGCGCCACCGACGTCGCAATACGGACCGGCGCATCCAGCGACTGCGCTACTCCATGTCGCTTTTCGTCCTTTACTTCGGAACGGACAGAAGGTATGACAACATCGCTCACCACGAAATCCTCATGGGCCCGCGTTACCGCGATCTGCTGAGCGATATCTTTGCCGGCAAGGAGCTCGCGGCTGACTTTTCCCTTTACCTGCACCGACCGACCGCGACAGATACTTCACTGGCGCCGCCGGGTTGCGACTCGTGGTACGTGCTGTCCCCCGTACCACATCTCGCGAATGGCACTGACTGGCGCGTCGCCGCGCGCGAATACCGCGACCGCATCGTGCATTACCTGGAGCAGCGGTATCTACCGGACCTGTCCAAGCATATCGTTACCGAGCGGTACATCGACCCTCTGCACTTTCGAGATACGCTCGGGAGTCATCTTGGCAGCGCCTTTTCCGTCGAGCCAACCCTCACGCAGTCAGCCTGGTTCCGGCCACACAACATGAGCGAAGACATTCCCAATCTGTATCTTGCCGGGGCCGGCACGCACCCCGGCGCCGGCATTCCCGGCGTGCTCAGCTCGGGAAAGATCGTCGCCGAATTGATCGGGACCGCCGCGTGACGGCGACACCGGCTGCAGTCGCAACGCGTTCTGATCCCAATCCACTGGACACGCGCATCGCGACACCGCTTCTGTGGATACACGGCGCACTGATAGTGTTCTCGACGATCGCGCTGGTCACAATCCTGGCCGGCAATCCGCCAGCGTGGCTCGCCCAGGAGCCGGCCAAGACGATATACATCCTCGGCTGGCGATTCTCCGGCCCTTCGTACGTGATCGTGGGCGCGCTCGCCGCGCTGTTTCACGCGGCGGGAAAGTTCGGCTGGCGGCGTGCCGCGACACTTATGCTCGTGGGCTTCGCCATCTCGCTGTCGGCCGAGCTCACGGGGACGAGCACCGGACTCCCCTTCGGTCCGTATTCCTACACACCGCTGCTGGGCTACCGCGTTCTCGGACTGGTTCCCTTCCCCATTCCGCTGTCGTGGTTCTTCATGCTGTACTGCTCGCTGGCGATGTGCGGTCGCCTTCTCCAGGCCGACGCATCCAGCGCAACCAGGTGGCGATGGGCCGCGGCCGCCGGACTCATCCTCACCGCGTGGGACGTCGCCATGGACCCCGCGATGACCGTCGCCACCAATCACTGGATCTGGCACACGCACGGCTTTTTCTACGGCATGCCGCTATCCAACTGGTTCGGCTGGTGGCTCACCGGCACGCTCGTCGCGCGCGCCATGCTCGCCGTTGTCGGCCCCGTTGAGTTCGCCGAGCGTGTATCGCCCACGCGCTTGCCACTCGTGCTTTACGCCCTGAACGGGATCATGCCGATCGCGCTATGCCTGCGCCACGGCTTGTGGTGGGCCGGGATACTGGGCGCCATCGCGATGGCCGTGCCGTTGACCCTCGCGTGGAGAGCCCAACGGACACGTCATCGACCATTCGTTGAAGTCGTGGAACCTCTTGAAACATTCGTTTTATAAGAAGTCTTACCTTGCGTGCCGCCACCCTTGAGCGTTGCGGCGCGCATTGCATTCCGAACTATCCAGGAGTATTTGTGTTTCGCCTTTCCAAGTTTGCCGCAGCATTCGCGATCGCGGCCGCCAGTGCGGCCACCGCAGGGGCCCAGGCCCTTACCACCTCCGCCAAGCCTTACTCGCTCGGCATCGCCGGTGGGGCTGCAATCCCGACCGGGAACCTGTCAAGCACCAACGGGCTGAACGGCCTCGGTGCGAACACGGGCTATAACGTCACCGGTTCACTCGGGATCGCATCCCCGCGGTACCCGATCAGCCTCCGCGGCGATGTGGCCTACAACAACTTTGGCCTGAAGAACTCCGCAGCCAAATACCATGTCTGGTCCGGTACGGCCAACGCGGTATACAGCCTCCCGGCCCAGGCCGTTGCACGCCCGTATCTCATCGGCGGACTCGGCGCCTACCGGCCCAATTCCACCGCTGGAAACGTCAAGGTGAGCGGTAACACTAAGCTCGGCTTCGACGTCGGTGGTGGCATCATCGTGCCGCTGTACGGTCTCAATGCATTCATCGAGAGCCGCTACAATCAGTACGCCGTCGGAAACGGCCGGAGCATGAACTTCGTCCACGTGACCTTTGGCGTGATGTTCTAAGGCTGCCAGAGCAGTCGCTCTGCCAGTCTGTATGTAATAGAGCGCCCCGGCCCCAGCGGTCGGGGCGCTTTTTTTTGCGCCATTCCCGCACTCTTTCGGAACGGCGGTTCAGCCCGTTTCAGCCGATTCGACCAGTCGTTCAGCCGCTACGCGGTTAGTTAAATTGCGACCATGGAGATCCAGATCACCCCCAAGACCACTACCGGCGTCGACCGCGCCGTGGAAGTGTCGGTTCCCGCAACGGAAGTCGCGGCTGTCGAGGAGAAGAAGACGAGGCGGTATGCGTCTTCCGCGCGACTCCCTGGCTTCCGGCCCGGCAAGGCACCGGTCGCCATGGTCAAAAAGCGTTTCGCGGAGGCAATCCGGAACGAGACCATCGAGTCCGTGGTGCGCGAAGCTTACAAGGAGATAGTAGAAAAGGAAGACATCAAGGTCGCCTCACAGCCACACATCCACGACCTCAAGTTCGAGGAAGGCCAGCCGCTCACCTTCGAGTTCCACTACGAAGTGAGACCCACGCCCGAGCTGGCGCGCACGAGTGGCTTCCGCGTTGAGCGCGCGGCCACCGACGTCACCGACGAGCAGCTTCAGGAGCAGGTCGATCACGTGCGCGAGGAACGCGCTATCTGGGCGCCCGTGGATGACAAGCCGATAGAAGGTGACACGGTGCTCGTCGCCCTCGCGGTGGCCGACGAGCAGGGCAATCTGGGCAATCCACAGGATGTGTCACTGGTGCTGGGCGACGGCAAGGCGATCGCGGGGATGGAGGAGCTGATCATGGAGGCGAATCCGGGTCAGACCATCGAGCGTCCCGTTCGCTGGCCCGAGGACTTCCCCGATGAGGCACAACGTGGTCAGACCAAGACCGTTCTCATGACGCTGCGCGAGGTCAAGCGCAAGACGCTCCCCGACTTCGACGACGCTTTCGCTGGTGAAGTGGGCGACTTCGATTCAGCGGACGCGCTGCGCAACGCCGTGCGTGAGGACATGCAGAAGTACGTCGCACGTGAGAGCGAGTCGGCCACGCGTCAGCAGCTCATGGACGAGATCATCACCGCCAATCCGTTCGACGTGCCGGGTAGCTGGGTCAACCAGTTGGTCGATAACTATGCCGAAGCGTATCGCATTCCAGAAGAAAGCCGCAAGGAATTCAACGACGAGTTCCGCGCGGTGGCCGAGCGGCAGATCAAGCGTGACCTGGTGATCGACACGCTCGCTGAGCGCGAGAAGCTGACAGCCTCCGAGCGCGACATTGACGATCGCATCGCTGAACAGGCTGCGGAGCGGAAGATGGACGTCGGCCAGCTCTACGCAGCACTGGAGAAGGGTGGCCGCATCAAGGACATGGAGCGGACAATCACCGAGGACAAAGTGTTCAAGTGGTTGATGGACCAAAACGACATTGTCACAAAGAGCTGAACTAAACATGGCAACGATTTTCGCACCATACGTTATCGAGCGGTCGTCGCGCGGCGAGCGCACTTATGACGTCTTTTCGCGCCTTCTGATGGACCGCATCGTGTTCCTGGGAACGCCGGTCACCGACGACGTGGCAAACATCATCATCGCGCAGCTGTTGTTCCTGGAGTCGGACAACGAAGGCCGAGACATTCACATGTACATCAACTCGCCCGGCGGCTCCGTTTCGGCCGGCATGGCGATCTATGACACAATGCAGTACCTCAAGAGCCCCGTGAGCACCACGTGCATGGGGATGGCCGCCAGCATGGGAGCCTTCTTGCTCATGGCCGGCCGCAAGGGCAAACGTTTCGCATTGCCGCACTCCCGCATCATGATCCACCAGCCCTCCCAGAATGGCGGCGGCGGCTCAGCTTCGGACATTGAGATCCAGGCGAAGGAGATCCTCTTCCTGCGCGAGAAGTTGAACGCGCTCATGGCCAAGCACACCGGCCAGCCACTCGAGCGCATCGAGCGCGACACCGACCGAGACCGCTTCCTGTCGGCCGATGAGGCCAAGGATTACGGTCTGATCGACAACGTCATAACCCACCGTGGCGAGCTGATCGACGCTTCAACGCAGCCGCAGGTGACGGTATAACCGTAGGGCGCGGTCCCTGACGCGCCTTGTGAATAAATTCACAAGGCCGATACCCGTCAGGACTGGTTGACCCCGTCCCTGACGGGTATTTGCTTTCAGGAGATATGTCCACCGATAAACACCTACGCTGCTCATTCTGCGGGAAGTCCAAGGATTCCGTCCGGAAATTCATCTCCGGACCGTCCGTGTACATCTGCAATGAGTGCATCGCGCTGTGCAATGAGATCCTGCAGGAAGATGAGGAGCGCGAGGTCGCTGATGCGATCACGCAGGTCCCATCGCCGCAGGAGATCAAGGATGTCCTGGACCAGTATGTGATCGGTCAGGAGCAGGCCAAGAAGACGTTGGCCGTGTCGGTGTACAATCACTACAAACGCATCAACGCAACGTCCGTGAAGGATGAGGATGTCGAGCTTGACAAGTCGAACATCCTCATCGTTGGACCCACAGGCACGGGAAAGACGCTGCTCGCGCGCACACTTGCGCGCATCCTGGACGTTCCGTTCACGATCGCCGACGCCACGACGCTCACCGAAGCGGGATATGTCGGCGAGGACGTGGAGAACATTCTCGTTCGTCTGTTGCAGGCCGGCGATTTCAACGTGAACGACTGCGAGCGTGGCATCGTCTACATCGATGAGATCGACAAGATCGCGCGCAAGTCGGAGAACCCGAGCATCACGCGCGACGTGTCCGGTGAGGGCGTGCAACAAGCGCTGCTCAAGATCATTGAAGGGACCGTTGCATCCGTTCCGCCGCAGGGTGGTCGCAAGCATCCGCAGCAGGAATACATCCAGATCAACACCAAGGACATCCTGTTCATCTGCGGTGGCGCTTTCGACGGATTGGAGAAGATCATCGAGTCGCGCGTTGGACGGCGGCAGATAGGCTTCGGCGGCGTTGAGGGTGGAGCGGGAGGTGGAGTGGGAACCGGACCAGGCAAGAAGACGCCGAACGCCAAGAATGCGTTCTCCGAGGTCGAGCCGGACGATCTCCTCCGTTTCGGACTCATCCCAGAGCTGGTGGGACGCCTTCCCGTAACTGTCGCGCTCGACGCCCTGGATGAGGAGTCGCTCACGCGAATCCTCAAGGAGCCGAAGAACGCGCTCACGAAACAGTACATGCGCCTCTTCGCTCTCGACGACGTCAAGATCTCCTTCGAGGAGAGCGCACTCGCCGCAATTGCGCGCAAGGCGCTCAAACGCGGCACGGGCGCGCGCGGGCTGCGCGCCATCCTCGAAGAGTCACTCATGGAAGTCATGTTCGACATCCCCGCCCGCGACGATGTGGTCGAGGTGCGAGTGACCGAGTCATGCATTACCAACGGAACACCGCCGCTACTGGAGCTCAGTACCGCCCGCCGGAAGAAAGAGGCCTAGCAACCAACCTCCTCCCAAGGGGTAAGCCAGTTCACCCGCTATCATAAGTACTGCTAGTACTGCGCGGGAACGTATCTCAGTTAGCGCTCCACAGAGCTTCGCAGACCAGGCGACTCTTCTCACATCCTGTTATTCCTGTTGATCCTGTCTCAAGCATTCAGACAGGATGAACGGGTTTACCAGGATGATTGCGTCACGATGCATCAGTGCCGCTCATTCCAACGTAAAGGATTTTCTCGCATGTCCCGATCCCGTTCGCTGTTGATCGCTGTCGGCGCCGTTGCGTTCGGCTGCGCACATACCAATCCGGGTGCAGGGGGCGCCCAGCCAGTGGCCTCCTCGACAAACATCGCGGCGACGCCGCACGTGGCATTCGATTCGTCCAACCCGTTTTTCGCGGCAAGTACCCTTCCGTACGAGGCGCCGCCGTTCGACAAAATCCACGACTCGGATTTTCAGCCGGCGCTGGAAGAAGGGATGAGGCAGCAGCTGGTGGAGATCGAAGCGATCGCTGACCAGCCGGAGCCGGCCACGTTCGATAACACCATCGTTGCGATGGAACGCTCGGGGCGGCTGCTCAACCGCGTTCAGAGGGTGTTCTCCGCGGTGACGCAGTCCAACACCAACGACGTGCTTCAGCAGATACGCAAGGAAGAGGCGCCCAGGTTGGCGGCGCACAGCGACGCGATCTATCTCAACAGCAAGTTGTACGCGCGCATCAACAGTATCTATGAGCTACGTGACGCGCTGGGTCTCCAACCGGAGCAGAAGTTCCTGGTGGATCGGTATCACCGCGACTTTGTACGTGCGGGTGCGCAGCTTTCCGAAGCGGACAAGACGCGCCTCCGCGCACTGAACCAGGAAGAGTCGAAGCTCACGACATCCTTCCAGAACGACCTGCTCGGCGCAACCAAGGCCGGAGCAGTCACCCTTACGGACCGCGCGGAACTCTCCGGGCTGAGCGAGGGCGAGATTGCGGCCGCGGCCGCCGCGGCCAAAAGCCGCGGGCTGAGTGGCAAGTGGGTGCTGCCACTGCAGAACACTACGCAGCAGCCGGCACAGCTGCCGCTCAGCAATCGCGCGACCCGCGAGCGCCTGTTCGTCGCGGCTACCGAGCGCGCCGAGCACGGTGACTCGAATGACACGCGAAACACCGTCAAACGCCTCGCGCAGCTGCGCGCTGATCGCGCCAAGCTGCTTGGTTTCCCAACCTATGCGGCGTACAAGCTGGACAACCAGATGGCCAAGACACCCGAGGCGGCGATCAAGCTGCTGACGGATCTGGTGCCACCTGCGACGGCCAAGGCGCGCGCGGAGGCCGGTCGGATGCAGCAGCTGATCGATCGGCAGAAGGGCGGTTTCACGCTGGCACCGTGGGACTGGCAGTACTACGCGGAGCAGGTGCGCAAGGCGGAGTACGACCTAGACGAAACGCAGATCAAGCCGTATTTCGAGCTTGATCGCGTGCTGCACGATGGCGTGTTCTTCGCCGCGAACAAGTTGTACGGTGTGACGTTCAAGGAGCGCAAGGACATCCCCGTGTACCAGCCGGATGTGCGCGTGTTCGAGGTGTCGGATGCCGACGGAAAACCGATGGCGCTCTTCTACATCGACTACTTCAAGCGCGACAACAAGAGCGGTGGCGCGTGGATGAGCAGCTTCGTTGATCAGTCGGGATTGTTCGGGACCAAGCCCGTTGTGTTCAACGTAGCCAACTTCACCAAGCCCGCACCCGGTCAGCCGGCGCTGTTGAGCTTTGACGACGTGACCACGATGTTCCACGAGTTCGGACACGCCTTGCACGGCATGTTCTCCAGGGTTGAGTACCCAACGCTGGCTGGGACGAACGTACCGCGCGATTTCGTGGAGTTCCCTTCCCAGTTCAATGAGCACTGGGCACTGGAGCCGACGGTGTTCGCCAATTACGCCAAGAACTACCGGCCGGGCGCGCTCATGCCCCAACCACTGGTGGACAAGATCCAGAAGTCGCGCACATTCAACCGGAGCTTCGGCACCACTGCGTACCTCGGCGCGGCACTGCT
>JBPCNJ010000308.1:0-3307 GCA_051001375.1 Gemmatimonadaceae bacterium | reverse complement strand
GGGCGCGAGCGCGTGCATCTGCGCCAGCACCAGCCCGGCGGTGCTGTCGCACACGATGTGCAGGTGCAGTTGCGCGGCACCGGGCCGGAGCGCCGCGGCGAGTATCGCACGCATCGTATCCACCGGGAAATTCAGGCGGCCCCACCATCCCGGAGACCCGGCGTACGCCGCGCGTCGCAACGCGTTCCGCTCGGTGGGTGTGCCATCGAGCACCCATTTACGTCCGGAGACAGCAACCATCGGCGCGGGGTGAGCCTCGACCGTGTCCCACTCGGCGTCGTTGAGCCCCGACGCATTGGGGATCGACCAGCGGATGAGGCGCACGCGAATTGGCAGCCGCGCGTCGCGAAACGCTCGGATGGTGAGCCCCGGGTCCATGTAACCCGCCATGTCCTGCACAGTCGTCACGCCCATCCGTAGCGATGAGTCGGCGAACGCACGCAGGCCGGCGACGAGCGCGGCTTCCGGCAGCGTGGAATACAGCCGGCGGATCGCGCCCCACTCCGCGTATTCGTCCAGCCGGCCGGTGAGATGCCCGCTCCGGTCGCGCTCGTACCAGCCGCCCAATGGGTCGGCGGCGGTGTCCGCGATCCCGAGCGCACGGAGTGCGGCCGTGTTGAGCAGCGCGCCGTGTCCCCACCAGCTGTGCAGCAGCACTGGATGTCCGGGCGCAACGCGATCGAGCGCCGCGCGTCGCGACGCGGTGTCGTTGAGCACGTTCAGCCCGATTTCGGTCTTGATCCATGTCCCGGGCGGCGTCCGCATGGCCACGGCGCGCACCGAGTCGAGCACCTGTACAACGGTCGGGTCAGGAGTCGGTGACGCGCTGGTGCGGAACTCGCCGCCGAGTGGCACGTCGCCAACGTGATCGTGTGCGTCGTTGATGCCGGGGATCACCACGCGCCCGCCGAGCGCGATTTCGCGCGTCCCGCGGCCAGCCAGGCGGCGCACCTCCGCACTCGTGCCCACGGCCACGATGCGATCCTCACGGATGGCCAGCGCCTCGGCCCACGCGTGAGTGGAGTCCGCGGTGAAGATCCTGCCCCCGGTGAGGATCAGGGTCGGCGTCGTCCCGCGCGGCCGCTGCGCCTGGAGGTGAGCTGCAGTGACGCCACACAGGAGACATGACGCGCGGAGCGTACGCAAGACCCAATGCATGGGGTTCGACTCCCGGGGTAAAGGGACGCCCCAAGGTCGCCGCCACGCAGCAGGCTGTCAATGAACAGACGGGTAAACCGTTAGTCTGGTATACGTGCTAAACCAAACTATGATCGTGCATCTCGTATGGTTTACGGTTTAAGCAAACCCAGCGATCCTCCCCCGCTTAGGCTTGTCAAACGGGCAAGACACGCCGCTGCTACGAGGATTCTATTAACTAGCCCGGTAGGAACGCTACACCTCACCGCGCCAAAGTCGCGCCCGCCAGTCGCGCCACGGCGCCGAGGGTGGTCTGCGCGGCGTTCAGGCCAAGGCGGAAGTCGGCGTCGCTATATGTGGTGAATACGTCGGTCGGCTGATGCCACTGCGGGTCCCATCCTGCACCGATCTGCGCGCCCCGCTCGTTCTCGCGCAGGCTGATCGCCGGGATCAGATCCTGGAACGGCGCCGAGTCGGTGTTGGTCATGTGCGGCCCGACCACCGCCGGATAGTCGGTCGCGTACTTCTCATTTGCGCTCTCGAAAGCCCACGCCAGATTCTGCGCGCCAGCCGCGGACTTCGACGCCGACTGGAATTCGATGTTCACGTTTGCCTCCGGCCGCTGCACCTTGCTCATCGTACTGTCAGGCTTCGGCATTCCGTGGTCGAACATCATCATGTCGTGCTGAATCATTCCCAACCACTTCGGCTCGGGATACTTGCCAGAGCCGACCGGAGACTCCTTACCCTGGAGCCCCTGCCGTTGGGCAACGTAGGCGCGCGCACCGTTCAGCCCCGTCTCCTCGTTATTCCACAGAATGAAGCGAATGGACCGGTCGGTCCGGACGTCAGGCGCGCTGAAGATGCGTGCGAGTTCCATGACGAGAGCCGTGCCCGATCCGTCGTCGTTGGCGGCCTCGCCCCAGCCGATACCGTCCATGTGCCCGCCGACGATGTACATCTCGTCGGGATGGGTGGTCCCGACCTTGGTGCAATACACTTCCTGTCTCTCTCCCGGTACACTCGGTGGCGTGTCCAGCGCACGCAGTGCAGAGTCCGGCTGGGCCAAGGGATCCGTGTTCACGCCGATCGGCATGCGGTTGCCGCGGATGCGAGAACCGCCCGGTCCCTGGCTGCCATTGCGGCTCTCGCGCGCGGTCGCAAGAGCGGCGGCCGAAGGCTGCGGCCTCGGCGCGGGTGGCTGGTAGTCGTACGTGATCCGCGCGGTCGGCGTGCAGCCATAGCTCTTCAACTGCGTCTCGATCCAGTCCACCGCCTTCCGGTTACGATCCGTTCCCTGCCGGCGATCGCCAAACCGGGTCAGCCCCTTGATCGTGGCCTTGTATCGTTCCAGGTTGAGTCGCCCAACCATGGTACTGATCGGGTCGTTGGCTGAATCGGGAGGTGAGGCGCTGGCGCTTCTACCAGTCTGCGCGGAGAGGAATGCGGCTGACGCGCCAATGAGGGAACAGACCACGACTAGCCGATTTAGAGCGACGGGCATGCTGATGCTGGTAGTGGAGTTGACGGATCGCCACCCAAGGGAGGTTCGACGAGCGAGGAGCTACTCCCAGGATAATATGTCATGCGCGCGGCCGTGGATTACACGCTCACTGTTTCGACAAGCTCCCGGAGCGCGTGGTATGCGCTGGCCTGGGCCTCCTGGATGCGCGGGATGTGTTGCGACGGACTTGTCACCACGAAGTCCGCGAGTCGTTCGGCTGCGATCCGGCCGCCATCGTAGCCTACCAGAGCCATCGTCGTGAGTCCACGTGCGCGTGCTTCGGCGAGTGCCTGGATGATGTTTCGCGAATTGCCGCTAGTGGATAGCGCGAGCACAAAGTCGCCCGTGCGCGCGTATGCGATTATCTGTCGCGAGAATATAGCGTCGGTGCCGATATCGTTCGCGATCGCGGTGATGATGGCCGTGTCTTCCGTGAGATCGAGCGCGCGGCGGCCAGGCCATCCCTGCGGCGCGGCTCGGAAATCAGCTACCACGTCCATTGCGTCGGTGGCTGAGCCGCCGTTACCGAAAGCGATCAGCGTCCCGCCCGCGTCGATTGCGGCGCGCAGTGCACGCGCGGCATTGATGAGCACATCGCGTCCACCCTGCAACGTGAGGCGGCGCAGCTCACTCACCTCGGTCGCCTTCAGCATCACCGAGCTGCGG
>JBPCNJ010000307.1:0-6476 GCA_051001375.1 Gemmatimonadaceae bacterium | reverse complement strand
GCGTCGGCAGACTCGGGACACTCGGGTGCGCCGCATAGCGCGGTCAAACCTTACGATGAGGTGATCACGAAGGAGGCAAAGACTCGCTCCGGAATGTTCAAAACGCACCGGGTGGGCGACGCGCTCTTTTTCGAGATAGCGCCCGCGGAGCTGAATCGGGACATGCTGCTCGTGGGACGCTACGCGCGTGCAGCAGTGGTGGACGCGAGCAATCCGTTTGGGGCGTACGGCGGTGATGAGTTCGGCGAGCGCACTCTCAGATGGGAGCGCGTCGGCAATCGTGTCTTCCTGCGCTCGCCGTCGTTCGCGATCATGGCCGACACCGCGCTCCCCATCTACAAGGCTGTGGCGGCTGGGAACTATGCACCGATCATCGCAGTCTTCGACGTGGCCGCATACGGCCGCGACAGCGCCGCCGTAATCGACGTCACCAAGCTGTACACCAGCAACACTCCGGAATTCTCTGCAATTCGCGGATCGGTTGACGAGCGCCGCTCCTACATAGAGACCGCGGTTGCGTTTCCCGACAACATCGAGGTCGAAGCGACGCAGACGGGCACGCAGCAACAATCATTCGGTCCTTCCGCGTCGGCGTTCGCCGGTTCACGCGAGGGTACGCAGAGTGTGCTCGCGCACTGGAGCATGGTGCGACTTCCGGACCGTCCGATGATGCCGCGCATGGAAGATGATCGCGTCGGTTTCTTCGGCGTTACGCGCACCGACTTCGGAACCGATCAATACCGCTCAGTGGAGCGGCAGTACATAGCGCGCTGGCGCCTGGAGAAGAAGTTTCCCGATTCGGCGATGTCGGAGCCGGTCAAGCCAATTGTGTACTACATCGATCCGGCAACTCCGGACGTGTGGAAGCCGTGGATTCGCAGAGCGGTGCTCGAATGGCAGCCAACATTCGAGGCTGCCGGATTCAGGCACGCAATCGTGCCGATGGACCCGCCCGCCAACGACCCTGACTGGTCGCCGGACGACGTGCGCCACACAGTAATACGTTGGCTTCCATCCACCAATGAGAACGCGGTCGGCCCGCACATCTCGGATCCGCGCACAGGTGAGATCCTGAATGGCTCGATCCGCATGTTCCACAACGTGCTCAACTTGCAGCGCGACTGGTATTTCACGCAGGTCGCTCCGCTCGACGCTCGTGCACAGCGCTGGCCGATGCCGGACTCTTTGATGGGGCGGCTGCTCCAGTCCGTGGTCGCGCACGAGATCGGTCACACGCTCGGCCTGTACCACAATCACAAGGCAAGCGCGATGTACCCGGCCGACTCGGTTCGCTCGCGCACGTGGGTGCATCGCATGGGTTACTCGCCGAGCATCATGGACTATGCGCGGTTCGATTACGTGGCGCAGCCGGAAGACTCGATCGCGGTGAGTGATCTGGTACCGCGAGTGGGCACGTATGACAGCTTCGCGATCACGTGGGGCTACAAGCCAATTGCCGGCACGCACAGGCCTGAAGATGAGCGCGCGGCACTCGACGCCATGGCGCGCATGCAGGACACGGTGCCATGGTTTCGCTTCGGGAATCTGGCTGAGTCCAGGGAAGACAATCCAGATCCCAGTGACGAGATGGAGGCGGTAGGCGATGCGGACGCAGTCAAGTCCACTGCGTTGGGTGTGAAGAACATCAAACGCATCATGCCGATGCTACTCGGTGTCACGCAGAAGGCCGGCGAGGACAACTCCGACCTGGAGGAGATCTACGATAGGCTGGTGACACAGTGGACCATCGAAATGGGCCACGTGGTGCACGTGGTAGGTGGCGCGGAAGTGCAGACCAAGTATGGAAGCCAACCCGGCGCGGTGTACCGGCCGGTATCGCGCGCGCGGCAGGTCGCCGCGGTGAGCTTTCTGAATCAGCAGCTCTTTCAGACGCCGCGCTTTTTCCTGGACGCAGCCGTGACTCGCCGCATCGAGCCTAGTTGCTCGCTTGCTCGCATCACTACCGCGCAGGCGGGCGTGCTGCGAGAACTGCTCAGCGATGCACGCATGCAGCGGATGATCGAGTTCGAGGCTCACACATCGACACGCGCTGATGTGTACCCGCTCCCTGAGATGCTCTCCGACGTTCGACGTGGAATCTGGTCTGAGCTGACCGCGCCACGTGTCGCGATCGACGCGTGGCGGCGCAATCTGCAGCGGGCGTATCTGGATCAGCTCGATGCGAAGATTAATACGGCGCGCGATATGTTCGGAGCTCAGACCGTGGTGGTCACTGGTGGTCGCGTGCGTGCGAACGCTGGTCCAGCGGCGATGTCGGATGTCCGGGCCGCCGTGCGCGGTGAGCTGATCGCGCTCAGGGTAGAGATAGAAGGCGCGATGCCGCGTGCCGCCGATACCGAAACCCGCGCCCACCTTCTGGATGCGCGAACGCAGATAGATCGCATTCTGGATCCAAACAGCTAATCAGCAGGTCACTTTAGCGCTTCGCTGATCGCGGCTGTTAGATGCTGATACGTGCCGCCGTCCCATCCTTGAAGTACGGTCCGTACGACGCCGGCCGCATCGAGTACAACCAACTCTGGGACGCGCTCGACGTAATAGTTAGATAGCGGTGGCCCGGCGCTGTCCGCCAGCGCGACCGGAAAGGTGAGCTTTTGCTCCTTTACGAAGTAGTCGGTGAGTCGCGCGACTTCCTCATCCCGCGACAGCTTCTTCTCTGTCCGGAAGTGCCCCGATCGTGCGGTGACGAGGACGACGCTGACCGGCTGCTCCGGGAAGTTTTTCGCGATACTCCGAAGGTACACGTAGCTGTCCTGGCACGGGCCGCACCACCACGCGGTGAATACAATCACCGTAGCGGCGCGCTGTGTGGTCCCTCCCGTTGCAGCAACGGGAACGACAACAGGTTGGCCAGGAGCATTGATCCACGTCGGCACTTGTACAGGCGGCGCAATCTTGCCGATGAGCGCGTTGCGCCCTTTTGCGAGCGCAAGTGGCCGCGCGACAAATGGGGAAGTTGCGACGTCAATGGGAATGCTCGCCAGAATTGCTTCCGCATCACCGGGAGCACCCTGCTGCGCACTCAGCTCGGCGAACGCCGCATACTCTTGAAATACGATCGTCGCGAGCTGCGCCTGACTTTTGGGATCAAGCTGCTGTGCCAGCGCAATCACCGTACGCACGTGGTACCGCAACAGATCCGGCACTCCCACGGAGCGATAATAGTCCGCCATCGCCGCATGGGCGATGATCTTCTTGTCATCGACGGCGCTCGGTAGCGAATCGAGATGGCGGAGCTGATGCTCCAAACTCATGACATGCTCGAGCGACTGCCTTCCGCGGATGCCTATCGCCACCGATTTGGCTATGCGTGCCGCCTCCCGCAGCGCAAGTGAATCGGACTGTGCCGCAACCGCGCTGACCGCGGGAGCGGCGCAGGTGACGGAGATGACGCAGAGTGCCCGGCGTAAGACATGACCCAGCCGGGTCATGGACTCATGTCGAAGTTGAATGGCTGATCCACACGCTGGCGCACATTCCGGCCGCCCATCTGCGCCGGAACAAACCGCATTCGCGGGAGCGCTGTGCGCACGGCGTTGACGAAGTCCTGATCTGGCGATACCGGGCTCGGCTCGAGCGCCGAACTTGGCTTGGAGGCATCTCGCATCGGCGGGACGCGCACCTGCCAGGACTTCACTGAAATGACCTTGAACGTTTTGGGATCAGCACGGCCGGACGAATCGATTACAAATTGCGCTTGTACGATGCCCGCGTAGCCAGCGCGCAACGCGCCGTCGGGGTACTCCGGCCGCGCGCTTCCGGGGATGACTGCGGCGGGGCCGGCGGTCAGCTTCTCGCCCGCATTCTTTAGCATCGAATCGACATTGACGGGTGCAGGCTCGTCGTTTCGAAACAAGAAAGACTGCTGGACTTCTACGGGCACTTTGTGTCCAGCCTTTTTCGCGGCGCTGAAGTGCATTGTCGCTAATGCTTCGCGCACGGAGGCGGCGAAGAGCGGTTGCGCGGAGTCATCCGTTATGACTGAAGTCGTATCCACACGCCCGGAGGTGTCGATAACAAACTGGGCCAGGACCTTGCCGGCCAGGCCCAGCGACCGTAGGGCATCGGGGTACTTCGGCCCTCTGACGATATCAAGCAATGCGGCCGGCACGTCGACCTCGCCCGAGGTGTAGACGCGTCCTGATTCAGGAGCCGAGCCGACCTGTGCGCGCGCGGAAGGTGCTACCGCAGTCACACCGAACAGGAACGAGACCGCGAACAGCGTGTGACCAAAGCCATCCCGCATGGTAGCTCCAGATATGGGTCCAGAGCTGCCAAGATACACCGCGTCCGCGCTTCAGCCAGAGGCAGCATACCACGGCAGAACAGACTAGCGTCGCCCGCTGGTCTCCTTGTCGCGCCTGACGACCACTTTCTTTCCTTTCACGTGTGTCGCGCGAAGGGCATCGATGATGTCATCCGCGATCTCGTCGGGAACTTCGACTAGCGAGAAGCGATCGAAGATCTCGATTGCGCCGACGACCTCTGAGTCTATCTGCAGCTCGTTGGCAATTGCGCCAACGATGTCACCGGGCCGGACCTGGGCGGAGCGTCCGGCGCCAATGTAGACCTTGGCGACTTTCCAATCGGGACGGCGCGGTTCTTTGGTTCCCCCTCCCCTGCTCTCTTTCGCTTCCTTGCCGTCGCGACGAGCCTTGGACTTGTGGGCTCTATCGCCGTCACCATCTCCACCGCGACCGGTGCGTTCACGCGGCGGCGCGACGTTGGGGATCTCTTCCTGCTCCGCCCCACTATCCGCAGTAGCTTCGTGCGCCATCTTGACCGCGGCGGCGGCAACATCCATTACGTCGAACTCGCCGTCGACTATGGATTCGACCACGATCCTGAACGGGTCCAGATCGCCCGACACGAGCGTCTCCCGTAGCGCCGCACTCGTCAGCTCCAACCTGCGAGAGCGCAGATCGGCGACGGTTGGGACGGTCGCCACTTCGATCTTTTGCTTGGTGATATTCTCGATGTTACGCAGAAATCTGTGCTCGCGCGGCTCCGCCAGCGTGATCGCCACGCCTTCGCTCCCCGCGCGTCCGGTGCGTCCGATGCGATGTACGTACGCTTCGGGCGATGTTGGAACGTCGTAGTTCACCACGTGCGACAGATGCCGGATGTCGAGGCCGCGCGCCGCCACATCGGTCGCGATGAGCAGGTCCGCGGTGTTGGCGCGAAACTTCTTCATCACTCGATCGCGCTGCTCCTGCGACATGCCACCGTGCAGCGCTTCGGCCCGGTATCCGCGCGAGTTGAGCGTCTCGGTTAGCTCGTCCACCTCGTTACGCGTGCGGCAGAATACCAGCGCCGAAGTCGGGTTCTCCATGTCCAGCACGCGGCCGAGCGTCGTCATCTTGTGTGCGCGTGGGACGATGTAGGCGGTCTGCCGCACCTTGGGCATGGTGCCGGCCTTGAGCTTCTCGCGCGCAATTGTGATGCGCACGGGGTTGTGCAGGTGCTTGCTCGCGATCGCCGCAACACGCGATGGCATAGTGGCCGAGAATAGCGCCGTCTGATGCTCGTCCGGTGTCTCGCTGAGAATAGCCTCGAGATCCTCGGCGAATCCCATGTCCAGCATCTCATCCGCCTCGTCCAGAACAACAGTGCGCACGCTATTCAGCCGGAGCGATCCGCGCCGGATGTGATCCAGCGCGCGGCCCGGAGTCGCAACTACGATGTCTACCCCGCGCTTGAGCGCGCGCAACTGCTGCTGCATCGCCGCGCCGCCGTAGATGGGGAGCACAGTCACGCCCTGCACCCGGCCATACTTGTGGATCGCCTCAGCCACCTGCATGGCCAGCTCGCGAGTGGGCGTCAAAATCAGCGCGCTCGGCTCGCCTTTGGAGTTGCGGCCCTCGGTCTGCAACCGCTGCAAGAGCGGGAGCGCGAAGGCGGCCGTCTTGCCAGTTCCAGTTGCCGCCTGCCCGAGCACATCGGAGCCGGCGATGAGCGGCGGAATCGTCTCCTTCTGGATCGGTGTCGGCTCTTCGTAGCCGAGCGCGGTCAGCGCCGATACGAGCGAAGGCGCGAGGCCAAGTGTTGCGAAACCTGAGCTTGTTTCACCCGTATCGCCGTCTGTATCCGTGAGTTCCTGGTAAGCGGGGCGGGGGGAAGGGCGGTCGGTGGGCATCCTTGCAATCTAATTAGCCAGGCGTTGACGGACTCACGTATGCGGCCGTATTCTCCCGATCCCATGCATGCAAACGCCGCTCTAACGACCTGGCTGCTTCAGGCGCTCGCTTCGGTCTTTCTGGCCGTACTTTTTCTGCAATCCGGGATCGACAAGATCATCGACCGGCGGGGTAATCTGGAATGGCTCACGGGGCATTTCTCAAAGAGTCCGCTGGCTGGCACCGTGGGACCGATGTTCCTGGTGATCACGATTTTGGAGACTGCCGCCGGAGTCTTGAGCGGCGTGGGGTGCGTCCTCATTGTCCTTCTGCACTCGA
>JBPCNJ010000306.1:0-2610 GCA_051001375.1 Gemmatimonadaceae bacterium | reverse complement strand
GACATCTGTTCCGGCAAAACGATGAACAACACGAAGGGCGAGTGGCATTCAGCCGCTTGCCCTTCTTCTTGCCACTACCACCGGTCCTCATCGTACGGGTCGACTCCATGTCGACCCTTTCCCCCTTGCGAGAGTCCATGCCTCCATCACCTTCCTTTTATCCACTACAGGTGCACGTAGTTGGCATACGGATTGAACTGAATGATGCGTCTCCCGCCCTGAACGGGTATCATCATGAATATTCCGACCCCCAACGTTGCCCGCGAACAAGGATGTCAGGACGCAGCGGATGGATGTTCTTGGCTTTCGGCGTAATGGATCCCTCTCGGCAGAAAGACCGCATGCCATGCGGCTGACGGAGGACGAGGTTCCCGCGGAGGTCGAGGAGGACGTCATCCTGTCGTGCTTGCTGCAGTTATTGGGGCGAGGGCGAGGGCGAGAGTAAACAATGGACATATGGTCTGGTCTTATTACAGGCGTTATCACATTAATTGCAGCGTTTGGTGGTGGCTATTTAGGACATCGCCTTCAGCGCGAGCGTGACAAGGCGGAGTATGACAGGCGGCGACAGGACAACGCAGATGACGCCGAGCGTGCGGCACTCATCAACATGATAAATGCCTGCGGTGGACTCAATAAAGCGCTTACGTCAATTGCCGTGCGCTCAAATCACTTCGTACCCCACAGTCAGTTTCAGGGTGTAATTGTTCCCACTGAGGATCTGCTAATTTTTGAGGAGGCTAAGGCGGAGTTTGTCACTACTTACACAATTCTAAAGTCAGACAAATTGGCGGAGACTGCTGCAGCCGCTCTCCAAGCATCATACGATGCCCTGATTTCTGTGACGACGAATGATCTCAATGATCTTCAGGGGCCGCTTTCATTAGCGACCTATAAAATCGGGTCTGTCGCAGTATGGGCGAGACTGATGTATTACGGTCGATCAATTCTGATCGACTGGAATAAGCCCCCTTTCAAGCTTTCGCCCATGAGTAACCACCCGCTTGAAGCGATGTTTAGAGCGGGAAAACTGCGTGCACATCGGCCGGGCGCTCCGATACAAATGACAGACTCCGATAGCCCCGGATGATGAGAGACAGAGACCTTATCGGACGGCCGATCCCGCCGCCAATCACATCTAGTGGGAGGGATAGTTCTGGCGCGGTGCGGGTTACTTGGTAAGGAACCGGGATACCGCCTTCTCATTCCCTGTTGGCTCAAATTCTTGAATGAGTACTCTCCCGTCTTGCCAATCAACAAAGTCTCTTCTCAGTTTCCCGGTGCCGGTTGTCTCGAACTGGAAGCCGATGATTTGATCTTCATCAGAGCCAGACTGCTGCATTTGGTTGTGGATTTCGGCTTCATTCATCAGGGTAGCTGGAGGAATCGATGCAATTGATCGTCCCAAGTTAAGTGTTGTTCCAAAGATTTCAAAGAGTTCCTCTCGGCTTTCTCTAAGATGTCCTTCACTAGCGTGTTGCTTTACTTCCGCGAGAACATCATTCAAGATCATACTGTTCACGAGAAAATCCAACTGAAACTCTTTGATGGGGTCCTCGGTATACCCTTGATCTACGACGAGCTTGAGCTCCTCCATAATTTGGGCTTCCTCCTGAACGATTGGCCTATCCGGTATTATCACTACCTTCCCGGTTCGTTCTTCGAGTGCTGCTAATACTCTCGCTAAATCGGCGAAAGTTGGCGACCAGCCTTTTCTTGCCTGAGGGAGCGCAATACACAATTGGCGCATTGTGATTCCTGTGTCAACATTTGTGAAAGTGACTGTGCCCCGGCGCTTGATCGCATCTAGAAACTTCATGCCTTTGTCGACCCAATGCGCAGAGGTTTCGCCTACCTTGACTGTGAAATTGAAGGTCATTTCACGATTGGACGTCACGAGCAGTTCTACGCGAATCGGAAGATTTTGGTGCTCGTTGGCCATCCTCACCTGCTTCGTGCCACGAGTGAGAATATTCATCTCAAGGAAAGGCAACTCTACAGCGGCTCCATCTAGAGGTTCGACTCGAATTGAAAGGCGAACCTTCTCACTGGTCTCTGCACTACCCATGAAGAGTGACATCTGAGCCGGGAAATCGCCAAATAATTGGAGAGCAACGTCATCGAGCCCATCCGTTTCGATTTTCGCCGTGATTCCTTCCGGAAGCTGCTCCTCTTCCCCCGTTTCCTCTATCCTCTTCAAATATTCGGTAAGCTCTTGGGACTTTTCGGGTGTCTCGAATGGAAACACGATTCGCCCCCTGAGCGGCAGTTGCTCAGACTGGCCGGGGAATCGTTCACGAACTTCCAACGATTGACTATGTTCAGTTGTGACTAACCTGAGTTCGTATGGGCTCTCAAAGGCTCTCAATATATCTTGGCTGAGCTGCAAAATATCTCGCTTGGATGTCAAAACGAAAGGCTGTGCTAATCGCCAACAGTCGTCAAGATCGAGAATGACCAATTTGATGCGTGGAAGAACGACGCCCGCAGCAATACTGTCTCTCGTTTCCTTAGCGAGCGGCTTATTGACGGCTACCCAAACTTGATCCACAACAAGCTCACGTTGAGTTGTTCGAGTTCTGAAGGGGCGACTCAGTGCTTGAGTAACCT
>JBPCNJ010000305.1:0-3340 GCA_051001375.1 Gemmatimonadaceae bacterium | reverse complement strand
TCAGCTCGATCCGGCCGCGACAATCGTGATCGATCCGGCGATGGCCTTCGGTACCGGCGAGCACCCCACCACGCGCGGCGTCATTCGGCTGATGCAGAACGTCATTCGCGCCGGGGACACGGTCGCTGATCTGGGCGCCGGAAGCGCGGTCCTATCCATCGCCGCCGCGCGACTTGGCGCAGCGCGCGTTGCGGCGATCGAGCTAGACCCGGACGCGGTTGAGACAGCTGAAACGAACATCGCGCGCAACGGAGTCAAGGACGTCGTGCGCTTCCTCCAGGGCGATGCGATCGTGTTGCTCGCGCTCGTCGCTCCGGTCCGCGTCGTGCTAGCCAACATCGTATCGTCAGTGCTGGCGGAGCTGATGCCGGGGATCGCGTCGGCGCTTACAGTTGATGGTGAAGCGATCCTCAGTGGGATGTTGGTCGAGGAGCGCGATATGATGCTGGCACTGTTAGCCCGCGGTGGCTGGCACGTCACGCGAGAGGATGTTGAAGGCGATTGGTGGAGCGTTGCGTTGCGACGAATTGACTTCCAGTAGCGTGCGCAACCAGGTCGCGCTCTCGTTCCCGACTCCGTCCTTATATGATTTTAGAGAGAGTTATCTGGATTCGGCGAAGCTCATGAAGTCGGAACTCCACGCGCTGTACGGGGCCTGAGCATGCGAACCACGCGGATGCTGTTTGTGCTTGCGCTAATCCTCGGAAGCGCTACTCAGAGCCGAGCGCAGGAAGGAAGTAGTCTCGACCGTGAGTTTCGCGTGTTGATCGATGCGCGCGACGCAGCCGTTGCGCGCGGCGACAGTGCGGCCCTCCGCCGACTCATCTCGGAAGACCTTGTCTGGGTAGCGGGCGCTACGGGCGGTAGGATTACGAGCGGGCAGCTTCTGGCGGCGGTTGGGCAGATGAAGGCCGGGTCGCAGAAGGTCGAGTCTGACAGCGTTCGCGCGCGCCGAACGGGCGATATAGTCACAGTTGATTCGCGCCGCACAAATCACTACGCGATGGGCACGCGCGACGCGGCAACTGCGTCCCGCGCATCTGACGTGTTTGTGAATCGAAACGGACGGTGGCTTTTGACTTACCACACACAGGTGTGGATTCCCGCGCCACCGGTTCCGGTCCCGCTGGATTCCGCGGCACTCAGTGCGTTTGTGGGCCGCTATGAGCTCGCTCCGGGATATGTGGACAACGTCCACTGGAGCGAAGGCGGCCTGGTGGCTACCGCGACGGGTGAAGTGGACGGTGCCAAGCTGGTCCCCGTTGGGGCGACAGTGTTCCGTGTCAGCAGCGACATAGCTACCGTCACCATATTCGAGCGTGACTCGATGGGGCGCGTCATAGGGTACGTATCCCACTGGCCCGACGGCCACGCCATCATTGCGCGAAAGCTCAAATGATTGGCTCGGTCAATGGAATCGGAGTCGTTGCCGTCGGAACCGGCGACCGGATGCCGGATCGCGCCGCGTTCTTCACTGAAGATCCCCTGGCTGTGGCTGCTCAGGTGGCCCTGTCGGATGCTGATACGCGACACGCTCATGTCCTGCGTCTTGGCGTGGGCGAGCGCGTCGGGCTTCGCGACGGCATCGGGACTGTCGCGTCGGGTCTAGTCGTCAGACTCGCGCGGACTCAAGCGCTCGTCGAAATAGATCATGTGCGTCATGTAGAGCCCCCGGCGCCGATCCATCTCATGGTTCCGATCGCCGACCGGGACCGGATGCTCTGGCTTGCGGAAAAAGCCGCGGAGCTGAACGTCGCAAGCTGGCGCCCCGTTTTGTGGCAGCGGTCCAGGAGCGTTTCACCGCGGGGCGACGGCCCGGCGTTCCGCTCCAAGGTCCGCGTTCGCATGATCGCCGCACTGGTCCAGTCGCGCTCTGCGTGGCTGCCATATCTTTACCCGGACGCAAACGTGGAACGAGCAATCGCCGCCGCGCCGAGTGGAACGCGGCTGGTCCTGGATGCGGCGGGCGTTGCTGCCTCGTCCGTCCGCTTGGAACCTCTAGTGACCCTGGCGGTGGGTCCAGAGGGCGGATTCGAGCCTGAGGAGCTGCAGGCGCTCGGGGCCGCCGGTTTTATTTCCCTTGCGCTCGGCGATTCTGTCCTCCGCTTTGAGACAGCGGCGGTCGCCGGCGTTGCCGTGGCCCGGTCGATGCTTACTACGTCTACGGTGACACACCCGACACACTCCTAGGGGCCGATGCCGAACGACTGCGTCTTTTGCAGAATCGTGCGGGGCGATATCCCCGCAGCCATCGTGGCTGAGAACCACTCGGCAATCGCGTTCCGTGACCTGGACCCACAGGCCCCGGTGCACGTCCTGGTGGTCCCGAGAGAGCATATATCCTCGCTCTTTGACGCCGGCGACTCGGTCGTTCTGGGCGATGTGATGCGCCTGGCCAAGGAGGTTGCCCGGCGGGAAGGAATATCCCAGAGCGGGTACCGGACCGTGATCAACACTGGCCCTGACGGCGGTCAGACCGTCGATCACCTGCACGCGCACGTACTCGGCGGCCGACAGATGGCGTGGCCGCCGGGTTAGTATTATTATCAGAGGCTGTACACCAATCACGCAGTATTCATCCGTTTTCTACGGAAAGGAGGCAGGAGAGTTTGTCAGAAGTCATAATTCAGGAAGACGAGAACTTTGAGCGCGCGCTCAAACGTTTCAAGAAGAAGGTCGAGAAGGCGGGGATCCTGGCGGATCTGCGCAAGCATCGTCACTACGAGAAGCCCAGTGAGAAGCGCAAGCGTAAGATGAACTCTGCGATGCGCAAGACTCGCCGTCGTCCCGCGATGTAATGTCGGCTGTGGCGGATCGGCTGCAGGGCGACCTCAACTCCGCCCGCAGGTCGCGGGACAAGAATGGCGTCTTATTGCTCGGCACCATCCTCTCCGACGTCAAGAACAAGAAGATAGAATTGCGGCGCGATCCCACGGACGATGAGGTCATCGACGTCCTGCGCAAGGGAATCAAGCGGCGCCGCGAGTCCATTGAGATGTACGACAAGGGCGGTCGTGCTGATCTGGCGGATAAGGAACGGGCAGAGGCCGCCGCGCTGGAGCAGTACCTTCCCGCGCAGGTGAGCGAGGATCAGATTCGCGCCGCGGTGCGCGCCGCGATCGCTTCCGGGGCCACGTCCATGGGCCCGCTGATGGGCCGCGTTAACCCGGAATTCAAGGGACGCACGGACGGCAGCACGATCAGCAGAATCGCGAAGGAAGAATTGGCCTCGACCCACGCTCAACGCGGGGGCGACCGGTGGTCGCCCGCAGGCTTACCCGCTGTACCATGGTCGTCGTACCATGGTCGTTGCGCGGCCAATCGCGCTGGATCGTGGTGC
>JBPCNJ010000304.1:0-7925 GCA_051001375.1 Gemmatimonadaceae bacterium | reverse complement strand
CTGCGGGTCCAACTTGATAAACTTGTACCTGTCAAGCGCCAACGCTCCTGCGAACCCAAGGACAAGGCCGAGCACGGTTCCTACAGCGCCAATGACCAGGCCCTGCATGAAGAAAATGTTGCGGATGGCGGACGAGCGCACACCCATTGCCTTCAGAATCCCGATTTCGCGCGTTTTGTCCCGCACCACCATTGTTAGGGTGCTGACAATGTTGAACGCAGCAACGACGACAATGAGCAGCAGAATCACGCCCATCCCCATTTTCTCGAGTTTGAGCGCCTGAAAGAGCGACCGGTTCTGTTCCTGCCAGTCCACTGAGCGATACGGAAATCCGAGCCGGTCGGCGATCTTCGCCCCGATCGCCGCGGCGCTCCAGCGGTCTACGGTACTCACTTCCAACCCTGTAACCGCAGATCCGATTCCGGCAAACTCCTGCGCGGCGCCAAGGTCGATGTACACGTATGCATTGTCGTACTCGTACATCCCCGTCTGAAATATCCCGGTGACCTCGTACGTGTACACGCGCGGGACGAAACCTCCGGTCACGGCGTTCACCTGCGCGCCCGCCACTGAAATCAGATTGATCTTGTCACCCGGCCATACGTTGAAGCGCGAAGCGAGCAACTTGCCCAGCACTGCTCCGTGGTGCGTGCCGTCCTTGCTGGCGAAAGTGAAATCGCCGCTGACGGCGTGCTCACGAATGCTGGTCACTTCAGGCATTCCGGACCCGGGTCGCGGTACGCCCACCACGTACACTCCGCCAGCGTACGTGCGCGCGGCATTCATCGCTCCCTCCGTTTGCACAAATGGAGCAGCCGCAACTACACCCGGCACTTTTCGCACACGTTCGAGCGCGTACTGCCACGAGTCCATCTTGAGATCATCGCCATACGTGAGCACGCGAACGTCCGGACTGCCGACAAGGATCTTCTCCCTGAGATCGTGCTGCAGCCCGTTCATCACTCCGATGATGATGATGAGCGCACTGACGCCCACGGTCACGCCCGCGATTGCTATGACGCTGATGAACGACAGCAGCTTGGATCCGCGCCGGCTTCGCAGATACCGCCACGCGATCGAAAGCTCCAGACCGGTCATTAGCTTCATTCCGGCCGCATCGTCGGAAACAGAATCACATCACGGATGTGCTGCGTGTTCGTGAGATACATGAGCAGACGGTCGACCCCTATCCCGACTCCGCCTGTCGGGGGCATGCCGTACTCCATCGCGCGTAAGTAGTCCTCGTCAACACCACTGGCGTCCTCGTCGCCAGCTAATCGCAGCCGAGCCTGCGCCTCGAAGCGCTCTCGCTGATCCAATGGATCATTCAGTTCGCTGAACGCGTTGGCCATCTCACGCCCGTTTGCGAACAGCTCGAACCGCTCAGTCAACCGCGCGTCGCCGCGCTTTGGTTTCGCCAGTGGTGACAGTTCGGCCGGGTAGTCAACGACAAACGTGGGCGTCGTGATCGTGCACTCCACCAAAGCCTGGAACAGCTCGTCAAGGAGCTTGGGCCTGCTCATCGTTTCGGCTCGCTCCACGCCCAAAGAACGCGCGCGTTGCAGCAGTGCTGGGGTATCGAGCGACAGCGCGTCTTCGCCCAGTCCCGCATTCAACGCCCCCAGCCACTCTACTCTGGCGAAAGGCGTCTCCAACAGGGGCACAAGATCCCCAAATCCGGCCACGCCTCGCACCGCGTTCGCAGCTGCGACGATCAACTCCTCAACGACATCCATCATGACGTTGTAATCTGCATACGCTTCATAGAATTCGAGCATCGTGAACTCAGGATTGTGAGTTCGGTCCATTCCCTCATTTCTGAAGTCCTGCCCGATCTCATACACGCGCTCCATTCCTCCGACGATCAGCCGCTTCAAGTACAGCTCGTCAGCGATGCGCAGGAACAACGGAGTGTCCAGCGCGTTGTGATGCGTCGTAAAGGGACGTGCAGCCGCACCGCCATACAGCGGTTGAAGAACAGGCGTCTGCACTTCCAGGTAGCCGCGCCCGTCCAGAAATGTGCGGATGGCACTGATCATCCGGGCGCGCGCGACAAATGTTGCGCGTACCTCCGGGTGAACGGCCAGATCCGCGTATCTCTGGCGATAGCGCTGCTCCGGATCAGTGAAGCCCATGTGCCGAACGACGCTGCCGTCCGCGCCGACTTCTTCCTTGCCGAATGGTAAAGGCCGTAGCGACTTGGCGAGCACGTCAAAGCTGGTTACGCGAACCGTAGGCTCACCCGTGCGCGTGCGAAATGGAACACCGCTCAGACCAACAACGTCCCCCACGTCGAGCAGATTCAACTTGGCGTACTGATCCGCAAGATCATCGCGGCGAAAGTAGAGTTGTACCCGGCCGGTAGCATCCGCCAGATGCGCGAACGTGGTCTTGCCGTGTGCCCTCAGAGCGACCAACCGCCCTGCCAGCCTCACCTCGCCCGCCGGCCCTTCGTGCACGTCTTCAGGGACGAGTGCCGCCGCTTGCAATGCCGTATGGCTACGATCGAAGCTGTACGCGAATGGCTCGAGCCCCTGAGCACGCATCGCATCCAGCTTTTCCCGCCGCGCGGCCATTACAAAGTTCAGGTCGTCGCTCACGCGGCGTTTCCTCCCTCTTCCGCCTGCATCTTGAGATAAGCCTCGATGAACGGATCGATGGCGCCGTCCATGACCTTCTGCACGTCCGGGATCTTGAGCTCGGTGCGCACATCGTTGACCATCGTGTACGGCTGAAACACATAGCTGCGGATCTGGTTGCCGAAGCTCACGGATGTCTTGGAGGCATCCACCTTGGCCTTCTCTGCTTCCCGACGCTCCACCTCAGCCTGGTACAGCTTGTTCTTGAGCATCTTCATCGCCGTCGCCTTGTTCTTGAACTGCGACCGCTCCGCCTGCGATGCCGCGACAGTGCCGGTCGGGACGTGCGTGATGCGTACCGCGGAGCTCGTCTTGTTCACGTGCTGACCGCCAGCACCGGAGGCGCGATACACGTCGATGCGCAGATCCTCCTCGCGTATCTCGATGTTGATCTCATCGTTGACCACCGGGTACACGAATACGGAGGCGAAGCTGGTGTGGCGCCGCGCGTTGGCGTCGAACGGTGAGATACGAACAAGCCGGTGCACGCCCGCCTCGGGCCGGAGGAAGCCGTACGCGTAGTCACCGCTGATCTCGATGAAGGCGCCCTTGATTCCAGCCTCCTCTCCCTGGCTCACATCCAGGACCTCCACACCGAAACCCTTTCGCTCGGCCCAGCGGGTGTACATGCGCATGAGCATCTCTGCCCAATCCTGCGCTTCGGTGCCGCCGGCCCCAGCCGCGATCTCCAGCTGGGCGTGCCTGAAATCGTCCTCGCCGCGCAACAGAGACCTGAGCTCGAAGGCATCCAGATCCGTTTGGATGGCTTCCAGCTCCGCGTCGAGGTCGGCCTGCATCTCACTGTCCGGCGATTCAATCAGCATCCCGTTCAGCTCGCGCGCGCTGGTGACGCGCGCGGCGAGTGAGTGGAACGGCTCGACCCAGACTCTCAGCAGCTTTGTCTGCTGAACCACATCCTGCGCTGTTTCCTGCTTGTCCCAGAAACCCGCGCCCGTCATGCGAGCCTCGAGCGCGGTCAGACGGTCGTGCTTGCCGTCGATGGCAAAGATACCTCCGCAATTCGGCGAGGCGTTCCTTGGCGCGCTCGATCGAGCGCACCCGTTCATGATCTAACATTTGACTTGTAAACCCGGTGAACTAGAAAAGCTTCTTGCCGCTGGCAAGTACGTCGTTGAGAGCGTCCTGGAAGTGCGTGGTCGAGCCGGCGAATTCACGCCCTACCTGGTCCACGTACTCCTCATAGCTCTTCTTGATCTCATCGCGGAAAAGCGTCTTGAGCGTGCCATCACGCAGACCTTCAGCGTGCCGCGCGGGATGATACGCAACAATGTCGGACACGAGCGCACGCGCAAGCCGCTTCGCGCGAAGCGCCGGATCGCGCGCCAGGAACGGGTTAATCGGTCGGCGCTGTTCACCGGCAGCTGCCTGGGACGGCGGGGTGGGTGAAGCCTCGGATGCCGTAGCGCTCTGAGTATCAACCGCCTGCTGCTGCGGCTCGGCCTGCGTTTCCACCGCCTGCCCGCGCGACGATTGGTCTTGCGGTTCCTCAGGCGCTTCCCCAGGCGCCTCCGCGTGCTGCGCCGGCTGCTCCGCCGGGTGTGCTTGCGGCGACGGTTCTGATTCCGCTGGTGCCGCGGACTGAGTAGCTACCGGCGCCGGCTGCGGCGCTTCCGGAAGGGGCTGCTCCTCGGGTTGAGGCTGCGCCGTCTCGCGCGAAGAAGCTTCGGCGGGTTGCGGCTGCTCGCTGGGCGGGCTGGGCTCGTTGTGCTCGCTGGGCTCTTTGTCCTCAGCTTGGGGCGGCTGCTGTACCTCGTCCTGGTCATGCTGCTGCACAGCCTCGCTCTGCGCGGCGGGCGGTGCAGGCACGACTATCACCGACGCGCACACCGAGCAGCGCGCGCGAACGCCGTCCACCGGTACCTTGCGTGGATCAAGTTCGAATTCTGTCAGACAGGAAGAGCACTGCACCATCATTGGCGTCATTTCCGGGCACCAGTATCGGTCAACTGCGGGGACTGTGGCATCTGCGGGCGATCATCCGTACGGCGGTCCACCGCGTAGACCGACCCTGGGAGCGTTTTCGCGTACGTCTTCATCTCCGTCGCGAGCACACTCACCGCAATCGAGTTCGCGAACACGCGCCGTTCGTTCGTCACGACGCCGATCGACAGCGTCATCAACGGAACGCGGTGAAGTTGGCCGCGACGATCCTTTCCGAAAAAATAACCGGCGCGACGGTCGTGCTCGGAATACTGGTACGCGATGAGTGTGTCAAAAGTCTGTACGATCTCGCTGCATACTTCGTCCACCCTACCGCGCGGAATGAGAAAGATAAAGTCATCGCCGCCGATGTGCCCCACGAATCCATCGTCGCCGCACATCCCGCGCACCGAGTCGTGCAGCAGCATGGCCAGGAGTCGGATCACACGATCGCCCTGGACGTAGCTATAGCGATCGTTGAACTCCTTGAAGTGATCCAGGTCCGCGTAGCATACCGCGAGCGGTGATTCAAGCCGCGTCTGAATTGCACCCAGGATCGTCGGCGCGCCGGGCAGCCGAGTTGATGGGTGCACGGTTGTGTCCCGATCCGAGCGCGCGACCAACGCGGTAAGACGGGTCGTCACTTCTTCGGGATCCATCGCCGACGTCACGGCGTCGTCCGCGCAGGCTTCCAGCGCGTCGATGACACCGCGTCCACCGTCGGGTGCAACGAAGGCGAGCGGAACAACGCCCGTGAAGGGATCGTTTTTCACCTTGCGGCATGTGGCCAGCGCGCCGGTATTATCGCACCTGCCGTCGATCACGATCATCCGCGGGCGGGAGCGCAGGGCGTGAAGCATGAGCTGCTCCACGGAAGTCACAGAGATAACCTTAACGAGCTGACGCTCCAACCAAACGGCGGCTGCCGGTGGAAGTGGGCGCGCAGCCTCTAAATCCTGCAGAACAAGCGCGATTGGTGGGGGCGAGTAGTCCGTCATCTCGTTCTGTGGAAGATAACCGCGCAGGCGGAGGCGGCGCAGTGGCCCATCACCACAAGTATCGGAGCGAGAAGTACGCGGGCGAGCCGCCGTTATCGGTGCTCCCCGTGAGCCCTCCACTGGAAGATGGACCGGCAGCGCCGAGGACGAATGTGGTCGCCAGATCAAAGACGAGCTTGCCGGAAGAAAGTCCCACACCGATCGAGGCGCGTGATCCGTTCACCACATCGCGGATGAACCCCGCGCGTACATGCAGCCGCTTGTCCACCACAACATCCGTCCCCACCCGGGCAGTCGCGCTGTCCAGACGCGTCGTCGTAACGACTCCAATCGCCGCATGCACCTGAACGTGACTGGTGCGCCGCTCAATCGCCTCAATCCGGTAGTCGCCGCCAACGTCGAAGCGCGCAGGCCTGACCCCCGGGCCTCCTATCCCCAGATGCCTTGCCGCAGCGCCGAGGGTGATCGGAACGTCAGTGAATCGAAGCTGCGCGCCCAGATCCGCTCCGTTTGAGCTCGAGCTTTCATCGGGCAGGTTGGTGCAGATTCCGGAGCAGCGAATGCTTGCGCCGACGTGTTTGACAGTCACCCCGAGCGCAACGAGCGGGATTGGCGAAACGGCGTACGTGAGCCCCAGCGCGAAGTCAGTAGGACTGATGACGCCCAGTTGGAACCCATTTTCGTCGGTTGCCGCCTGCGACCCCAGGTCCAGCACGTTGAGGGATACGCCGAAAACCCCTGCGCGCCGGGTGGGTAGCACAATTGCCAGCGCGTTCCCCTGCCCAGGCGCCGTCTGCGAGTGATGAATGGCGACCTCATGCTCGCCGGTATCCACGATCGCCGAGGGGTTCCACCACAGCTCATCGCTGCCGCCACGCTGGGCCACCACCGTTTCTCCCATGCCAACCGCCCGCGCGCCCACAGGCAAGAGGAGAAACACCCCATCTGCGCCCGTCTGCGCCGAAGCCTCGCGGGTCCCCAGAAGCGAGGTGGACGTGAGTGACGCCAGCGCGAGCGCCAACCGCACGACATGCCTGCGCGCGAGCCCTCCCACGCTATAGCGGCGCGGCCTCATCAATGAGCATGATGGGGATTCCGTCCCGAATGGGATAGCGCAGCTTGTCGCGCTGGCATATGAGCGAGTCCTCCCTCTCCCGATGCTCGAGCGGGCCCTTGCACTTGGGGCAGACCAGAATCTCAAGTAGTTGTGGTGCTAACGGCATAGTGCTACGGACATGGAAGCGGTCATTGAGGCAGAGTGTACCCGAAGCGGCGGAGTGCCGCTACGTCCTTCCTCCAATTTTGCAACACTTTCACCCAAAGGTCGAGATACACGCTCTCACCGATCAGCGTTTCTATCTTTTTCCGGGCCGCGGTACCGAGAGCCCGGATCCGCTTTCCCTTCTCGCCGATCAGGATACGCCGCTGGCTTTCGCGCTCCACGTACAGCACAGCGCGAATGTACACCGGCGACTTACCCTCACGAAATTCCTCGATCGCGCATGCGACACTGTACGGGACCTCTGCACCAAGCTGTTCGAGAGCGGTCTCCCTAATCAGCTCCGCCGCGAAGAACCGCACAGACTGCGTGCTAACGTCCTCGGCCGGATACAGAAACGGGCTTTCCGGAAGTCGCTGCTCGATCGCGGCGATCAGCTCAGGGATGCCTTGGCCGCTTAGCGCGGATATCAGCATCCCATTCGGAATCTCAGCGGCGAGCCTCTCGCGACTTGCATCCGTGAGCAGATCCACCTTGTTCAGCGCAAGGATGAGTGGCGCCGACGGCTGATGGGCAAGCCCCGCGGCTTCGGCCAGTGAAGGCGGTACGCCGTCGCGTGCATCGGCGACGTATGCAATGACGTCCGCGTCCGAGACGGCGCCGAGTGCCGCTCCGCGCATGGCAGCCTGGAGCGGGTAATCCGGATCCATTAAACCGGGCGTATCGGCGATGATCATCTGAGTATCGCCGTCGGTTCGAATCCCAACGATGCGGTCGCGAGTGGACTGCGGCTTCTCGCTCGTGATACTGAGCTTCTGTCCGACGAGCCGATTGAGCAGCGTCGACTTGCCAGCGTTGGGCTTACCGGCAACGGTGACGATACCAGCTCGAGTCATGAGAGGGTCAATGCGTGTAAAGTAGAGGCGACCGGCGGTCGGCCGACAACCTGCGACTCAGTTGCCAAGCTGAAAGGACACAAACGCAAAAGGGCGTCCAGATGACTGGACGCCCTTTTGATAAGGTGCCGGCGACGGCCTACTCTCCCGCGACCTCACGGTCGGAGTACCATCGGCGCTGCAGGGCTTAACGCTCGTGTTCGGAACGGGAACGGGTGTGGCCCCTGCGCTC
>JBPCNJ010000303.1:0-3655 GCA_051001375.1 Gemmatimonadaceae bacterium | reverse complement strand
CACCCACTCTGCCCTGTCGCGGGTGGGAATCGACACGCCGCTGCCGAACCGGTTAGCAGCCATCAACATTCGTATCGTTCCGCCGGCGTATGCAGGCACCGTGACGCGCGTGGTCAATGATCCATCTGGCGTCACCGCGCTGGTGGGGAGTACCATTGCCGTGATCGGCTCCGGTGGGCGTGATGGTATCACTGCCGCGCTGCAAGCACGCCAGTACCGCGCTCGCGGCGGCGGCGACGCGTGGGAGATCAGTTTCGCGATGCCGCTGCACGCCGCAACACTATCGCTCACCGATCGCGGTTTTCATCGCATGGTCGCAATCATCCCTGTCATCGATCAGCCGCCATCAATTTCGCTGATCACGCCCACACGCGACACTGTGTGGCGAACAGCGCCAGCCACGACGATCAGCTTCGCTGCCCGCGCGACCGATGATGTCGGTCTCGACGCGGGCCATTTCGAGTACACGATCACGTCCGGATCCGGCGAGATCTTCAAGGCGCGGTCGGCCACGTTCGGCGGCTCGACATTTGGGGGGGCGGCACGTGCAGAGATGCATGCGGAACTCCCTTTGCCTGCGCTGAAACTGGGCGCCGGAGACGTACTCTCCGTGCGCGCCGTCGTGAGTGACGGCAACACCATCACTGGTCCGGGCACGACCACGTCGGACACCCGGACGTTCCGCGTGGCGCGCGCGGATGAGTACGATTCGCTCGCGGTCGAGGGCGCGCCGCCACCACCCATGGAGCGCTCCATGCTCACCGAGCGCATGCTAATTATCTCGGCCGAGTCGTTGCTCAAACAGCGAACCTCGCTCGGCCAGCAGAGTTTCGTGCAATCATCCGAGCGCATCGGGGTGGATCAGGCATCGCTACGCAAAAAAGTGTACGACGTCGTGTACGGTCACGAAGAGGCGGGCGGCACCGGGGGCGTCGAGGGCGACGATCAGGAGGTCGATCCACAGATCGTCATCAACAACGACCTCAAGGAGGCGTACAACGCGATGTGGGACGCGGAGCGCGCACTGATGGTTGGTGAGGTGCAGCCAGCGCTCCCATCAATGAACAAGGCGCTCCGCGCACTGGATCGCGCGCGTCTGGCGAATCGACTGTACCTGCGCGGCCGTCCGCCCCGCGTGGTCGTCAACATCGAGAAAGTACGACTGGTGGGCAAGGACAAGGGAGCGAGCAACACTACCGCGCCACGCTCACGTGCGGATACCATTGCCGCACAGCAGCGTGACGCATTCGATCGCGCTCTGGATATCGCCAGCAGCGATCCTGCTGCATTCGCGGATGCACTGACTCGGCTACGAGCCGATGCTGCGTCCACCAACACCGCGTTCTCTACCTCGCTCGGCGACGCGGTAGATGCCATTCGAGCTGGCCACGACGCGACGGAGGCACTGGTGCGCGCGCGACGCGCTCTGTCCGGAACTGTGCGATTTGGCAACACGTCCACACCGTGGGTAGGCGGCTGGAGTGGCAACAGGTGAGCGACAGGTGACTAAGCTAGTTGCGCAGGCGATGACCAGATTCGTCTTCTGCACGGGACAGTACGACTCCGGCGATTGGGACTCCGCTCCGCTCGTGGCCCCGAACCTGATCGACTCCGTCGCGCAGTACACCAGTATCAGTCTGGCGCCCAGCGGAGTTGTCGTACCGCTCGCTTCCGACGCGGTGCTGGAGTATCCGCTGGTCTATCTCACCGGCCATCTACCCGTGCGATTCTCAGAAGCGGAGCGGCGAAACATCCGTAAACTCGTCGAGCGCGGCGGAATGATCTTCATGGACGATCACAACCACGACATCGACGGGATATTCCACAAGACCGCGATGGAGGAGATCACTCGCGCGCTCGGCAAACCAGTTGATCTGCCGAACAACCACGATCTGTACAGCGCATTCTTTAAGTTTGATGATGGACCGCCAGCCACAACGCAGGAACTCAATGGTTGGGGCGACAATCTGGTCCACAACAACTTGCAAGCCGTAATGCGCGGGAACAGGATAGCGCTCCTGTACAGCAGCAAGGACTACAGCTCCGAGTGGAACTACCACCCCGAGAGCAAGCGCTTCAACGCGATCGACAACACCAAGTTCGGCGTGAACATCATCGTGTATGCCCTCACGCGCTGACGCACCACGCGTGGCGCTCGAATGGCTGCTGCGCGCGGTGAGCATCGTACTTCTTGTCCTGCTGTTGTTGCGCGTGCTTCATCCAGAGCAGGCGCGGCGCGGCGGTATCGTCGCCAACACAGACGCGATTCATTCCTCACTCGTTTCCTGGACGATCGGAGCACCGCCCGCACTGCACGTGAATCTCGCGTCGGTACCTTCTCTGGAAGAGCGTGACTGGCTCCGTGCACTCTCACGAGCCGGCACAGTGGTCACCTGGCAGAGCGACCATATCCCAGCAACCGCAGCGAGTATCACGCGCATGATCGATCCCGTCCCGACGTGGCGAGCGGCGGTGGCCGCGCCGCAAGGAAGCCGAGTCATTCTGCGTGACAACCTGGGAGTGATCGGTAGCGCGCAGACTGCCGGTTTCGGTGCGCGCGCGGTGCTTCCGAGCCTGCAACAGCGTCTCGGAGCGAGTGTGAATGGCACGACCGCGTGGGCCGCGGTGCACGATTCCCTCATCCTCAAAAAACTTCTGGTGGAAGGCCAGGCCGGCTGGGAGACAAAGTTCGCCATCGCCGCACTCCAGGAGCGAGGCTGGACCGTGGACGCATTGACCCACGTTGCGCCCGGAGTGGATGTCCGTGAGGGCACCCCCGTGGCTCCGGACACAGCGCGCTACGCGGCCGTGATCGCGATCGACACGTCTGCCACCCTCATCGCGCAGAGCGCAGGACCATATGTGCGCAGCGGCGGTGGTCTCGTTACCCTGCACGACGCGCCCGGTATCGGTCCGGCCGGCTCACCAGCGGTGGTGCTCGAAAAGCGCCCCGACGGAACGGTGACAGCGTACAGATCCGGCCAGGGCCGCGTGCTGCGTGTTGGTTACCCCGACGTGTGGCGCACCCGAGTAGCCGAACGTGCCGGAACAGCGGACGCCGTAACCGCCAACCGTGCATGGTGGGGCGACGTGATCGCGAGCGTGGCATACGCGCCGCGCATCTCCGTGCACCCCGAAAGCGCGATCGATCCCGCGCCGCTCGCTTCGCTGTTCGATCGCATCGGCGCTCCATCACCGGCAGCTCGCTTGGCCTCGATAGTTCGGGATTACACCATCCCGAACTATCTACTCTTCGCCATGCTCATCGGCGCACTGCTGCTGGAGTGGGTGTCACGGAGGTTTCGTGGCGAGCGGTGAAGATAGAACCTCAAGGCTACAAACAAGAATGTGACTCGTCCCCGCTCCAGCGCTGGAGATGATACCGTCACGAGCACTTGATTGCATACACGCCGTTCTCACCGGTGAAATACAGCCGGTTTCCATCACTCGTCAGATTCGACGTGAACGGATATGTTTCCGCATTAAGCGCGCCCGTATAGGCCCCGCCTCGCTGCGGATCACGCCGCTGCAGCGACTCGTTCTGGCCGAATACCTGACCCGCGCAGTACCCGGTTCCAGCGATTGAGCCGCCCAGAGACTGCTTCCACTTCACGTTTCCACTTTGAAGGTCAATGGCGTACATGTGGGTATCGGC
>JBPCNJ010000302.1:0-24012 GCA_051001375.1 Gemmatimonadaceae bacterium | reverse complement strand
CTGCACGGTTGACGCCACCAAGTCGCGCGTCAGAAGATTAACGCGGGACTTCGACGCATCTGTCTCAGCTGCTCCGCTGCTGCGGCTGCGCTGTGACGCGGATCTCGGCGTCGTCGCCGATCGTCATCGATCCCGACACACCCTCCACCACCGTGTCGCTTCCCACCAGCGAATACGTGAGCGTGGAATCCGTAACTGTCGAGCGCGTCTCGATAATGGTGTTGGACAGCGTTGATCCCTTGATCTTGCTCCCCTCTCCGATCGAGACATTAGGCCCGATGATCGAGTCGCGAATCATCACGTTAGCCTCGACGTACACCGGATCGATGATCGTGCAGTTCTCGCTGCTGTCCGGTGCACGCGTATGCCCGCGATCAAGCATTGCGTGATTCGTCTCCAACAGCGTCTCCAACTTTCCGGCGTCGTACCACCCCTCCACATCGATCACCTTGAGCTTGGCGCCGTGCTCGATCATGTACTGAAAGGCATCCGTCAGATACCACTCGCCCTTGTTCTGCGGACTGACCAGAACGTGCTCGATCCCCTCGTACAGCAACTTCCAGTTCTTGATGTAGTACAGCCCGATGTTGGCTCGGCGCGAGATCGGCGTCGATGGCTTCTCGACGATTTTCGTCATATAGCCGGAATCATCGGTGACGACGACGCCGAAGCGCTGGTAATCGTCAACCTCCTTGGTCCATATGATACCGTCCGCCTCGCTCGCGGTGATCACCGAGAGGTCGGCGTCGAAGATCGTGTCGACAAAGATGATCAGCACAGGCTGGTCCACGTAGTCACGCGCTAGCGCAACCGCACCGGCCGTTCCGTCCTGCACCTGCTGCTCCACGAAAACCGAGGGAATGTCCGTCGCGCCTCGCGCGAACTGCTCCACCTTTTCCTTCAGATGGCCAGTGATGTAGACGATCTGCTCCACATCGGGGAGCTTCTTCACGTCGTCCAGCACGTACTGCATGACCGGCTTCCCGGCGACACGCAGCATCGGCTTGGGGGTGACGTGCGTATGAGGGCGCAAACGCGTTCCCTTCCCCGCGAGTGGAATTATCACCTTCACAGTCAACCTCTTTGGATATACGTGGGGCACGGTCTGAACCGTGCCGTGATCGTTACGGCGCGCTCGTCCCCTCGCGCCCGTATCTGTCGCTCAGCCGCACAACATCGTCCAGGTGCGGAGTGGACGCTTCCAGCACGTCGCAGTCCGTCACAGCTTCCATCTGATGCACCGTACCCGGCTCGTTTCGGAAAGAATCACCGGCATTGAGTGTGACCTCGACCAGGGAATCGCCCTCGCCGACACGGTAGATCATTGCACCAGTCAGCAGATGAATCGTTTCATCCTTCTGGTTGTGATACTGCACCGACAGTGCCTGACCGGCCTTGATGTGCAGAACTTTTCCAACGTACAGCGGCGTGTTCGCCCAGATGATTTCGTGTCCCCACGGCTTCGGAACGACCGTCACTTCCTGCTTACCACTCATCGTGATTTCAGAGTCGTACTGTCAGCGAGGAACCCGCATGCGGGTCGCCAGCTTGTTCAGTCGCCGGCGCACCGAGCCGTCCATCACCGTGTCGCCGATCCTTACCACCACGCCGCCCATTATCGCTTTGTCCACTGTCACATGCGGCACTACGCTCTTACCCAGCGCGCGAGAGAGTTGCGCGGCGATGTTCTCCACCTCGGCGTCGTCAACCGGCATTGCCACCGTGACGTCGGCGTGCACGCGCCCTTCCGCTGCGTCCAGCAGGTTGCTGTACTCGGTGGCGATCACCGGGATCAACATCTGCCGGCGATTGTGTACCACCGCCTGGAGGTAGCGCAGGAACACGCGCGGCACTCTGTCGCCGAAGGCTTTCGACAGAATCTCGTTCTTGTCCTCGTACGACACCCGCGGCGACTCCAGGAAGCGATGCACCGTCGGATCATTCGTGATCGCCTTGCCCACTTCACGAATCATCGCGCCGAACCCGTCCCTGTCCTCCGCCTTCGTGGCCAGCGCCAGCAACGCCTCGGCGTAGTTCCGCGCGATTGTCCCTTCGCGCATCAGGCGCCCGCCTTGGGGGCGATCTTTTCGCTCGGGATCGACGCCAGGAAGCTCTCGACCAACTGACGGTTAGCCTGATCATCCAGATTCTTGTTGATTACACGCGACGCTCCGGCAATCGCAAGGTCGACAGCCTCGCGACGGAGATCCGCGATCGCGCGGTCACGCTCGGCCCCGATCTCGCGACGCGCACGCTCCAGAAGCTCCGCCTGCTGCGCGTGCGTCTGCCCGATCATTTCCGTGCGCACGCGCTCACCAGCGTCCCGCGCCTCGACGATGATCTTCTGCGCCTCGTCGCGCGCCGACGCAATCTGCTCGCGCTGATCTTCCAGCAGCCTCGACGCTTCGTCACGGTCACTCTGCGCGGCGCTGATAGCATCCTTGAGCGCCTGCTCGCGAGCACGGACAGCCTCCGTGATTTTGGGAAACGCGTAGCGCGACAGAATGAACCAGACGGTGATGAAAATCAGCAGCGTCCAGATCATCAACCCGGCGTTCGGCGACAGTAGAGACGAGCCGTTGGCTGCCTCGGGTGCGGACTCTTGAAGCACCAGAAGCAGATACATGAACAACCTCGGGAGGCATGGCCGACGAGCACCGTCGGAAATCCCGACGGCACTCGCCCGCGCATGGGTTTAGAACGTCTTACAAATTCTCAGAACTTCAACACAACAAGAAGCGCGACAACCACCGCAAACAGAGCAACGCCCTCGACCAGTGCCGCGAGAATAATGGCTGCACCCTGAATGGTTGCGCCAGCTTCCGGTTGGCGTGCTATCCCTTCAGTCGCGCCACGGCCAATGAAACCGATGCCAATACCCGCACCAATTGCGGCCAGACCGGCGCCCACGCCGGCGCCCAGCATCGCGTTACCACCCGACCCGGCCCTCGCCGCGGCCGCGTCAACTGTCGCTTGCAACAGAGGATACATCGTCATGCAACTAATCTCCGATATGAAACTGTACCGCCGATGTTGCGCGCCTCGGCACTGCGCCACCCGTCAGCGGGACACGGTCCCAACGGGCTTCCCGGGCGAACCCGGTACGTCTACCGATCGCGTGCTAGTGGGCGGCCGTCCGAATCTGGCCAATGAAGACTGCCGCCAACAACGCGAACACATACGCCTGAAGCAGCGCTACGAACACTTCCAGCAACATGATCCCGATCGCCATTAGGAACGGACCCGGGATGACCCAGTAGCTCCCGAACGTGAAGATCAGCCCGATGAGCGCAAGCACGATGACGTGACCGGCTGTCATGTTCGCGAACAATCGGATGGTCAGCGCAAACGGCTTGGTGAATTTGCCGATGATCTCGACCGGCGTCATGATCAGCGTCATGGGCAGTTTCATCGCGAGAGGCATGTCGTGCGGCCAGTAGACAACCGTCCCGATATAACCCTTGCCTAGTGTACGCATCCCCGCCATCTCCACCATCACGAAGGTGATGAGTGCCAGGCCGGCGGTGACGGCGATGTTTCCAGTCGCCGTGGAGCCGTAAGGGAGCAGGCCGAGCAGGTTCGCGAACAGGATGAAGAAGAATAGGCTCAGCACGAACGGGACGTACTTCTCCCCGTTTGGGCCCAGGTTCCGGAGAGCGACCTCATCACGAAGATACAAGACCATCGCTTCCATTCCATTCGCGAATCCCCGCGGTGCTCCTGTCGCTCCCCCCTCCCCCGCCAGCGCGTGCCGGCCATGCGCACGCGCCGTCAGGAGGAGCGTGGCCACGACGACAACCGCGGAGATGAGGAGCCACACGACGTGCTTCGTCGGTGACATGTCGAGAGTCAATCCCCCCAGGTGGAGCGGCGTCCACCGGGGTAGCTCCACTTCGCACATGAAGCCGGTACGGAAACACGGATAGTCGAGTACGTGCGAATCCGTGATGTGCGGCATGATCAGGTCAGACGGCGCTAGCATTGCTTGTGCACTCGCTATAGCAGGAGAGATTCGATCAGAGTCGTAACGAAGAAAAACGCAGCCAGCGATACCAGCGCGGGGGCTAACGGAATGCCGAGCACCCGATCCGCGACAAAGGCGTAAGCAACCAACACTATCAGGCGAAGTAGCGCCCCTAGTCCCCACCCCGTGAGCCAGTTCGCGCGCGGCAGCATACGAGCCAGACCGAACGCTAGGCCCTGCGCCGCCACACCGACGGCCAGACTCCAGATGAGCGCTCGCGTCAGCGCCCGTTCCTCTTGTCAGTCCCGGTACCGGCGTCGCGCATTACGCGCCTGTACATGCTATAGAAAGTGCCACCCGCGCCCACGAATACGCCGATGACGAGGAACAGCGGCCGTGACCCGAGATACCTATCAACCCAGCTTCCAGCGTAGGCGAACAGCAGGATCGCGACCACGAACTGGATGCCAAAGCCTGCGTACGTCGACGGTGACCCGGAAGACGGCTTCTGTGCCACAGCCCTCAATTTAACGAGCTTGTGAAAAAAGTCGCAAGGTGGCGGGGCCGTTGCGCTTGCTGATCCCGTGTCATCTTTGACGTGCAAATCTCGATTTGTGATCTGCGCGTAAATGTCGAACATTGAAGAAGTTAGGTGCAACTTTCCGCTTGCGCGGTCGTCCTTTGGTTAATAACTTGGTCATTCGCGACGCCTTGTTGTTAGCCGTTGCTCCCCGTCGCTACTGGTATGGAAAACCGCTTCGTAATCATCACTCTCTGCGTCGCCGCGCTGGCTTATGCGTGCGGCCCGTGGATCAACTCACACGGTGCCCCTGCCCCCAAAGCAGCGCCGCTCGCGCTCGTCCAGCCACACGGCGCTATCAGCCGTGGCGCGAAGGCGACGGTCGCGACGACGCTGGACGTTGTACCCGTCGGCGAGCGTGTTGCCCTGGCGCTCCGAGTCACCAACAACACGGCAAAAACAGTCGAGCTGAGCTTCCCGAACGGCCGCACCCACGACTTCATGGTACTGGATTCCCAGGGCCGGACCGTGTGGCGGTGGAGCGCCGGGCGGCTCTTCACGCAGACCATGCAGAACAAGGCCGTCAAGCCCCACGAGAGCCTGAGCCTGGAAGACAGTTGGGATTCCAACGGCGCCCACGGCTCGTACACCGCCGTAGCACTCCTCGCCACAGATACGCACCCCGTCGAACGGCGCATCGGTTTCACGCTCCCGTAGCCCGCACCGATTCCGCGGTGACTCGGTAGGGCCACCTGGTAGCACGTAGGCTCTGACCTTGCGTATGGATCTCCCCACGCAGCACCAACCAACTGGGGATCCATAGATGACCGACGAGCAGCGCAAGCACATAGAGAAGCGACTTCTGGAAGAGCGCGATGGAGCCACGTCGCTGCTATCGCGCTACACTGTACAGCACGAGAATCAGGACGATCTGCAGGACGCGGCCGGCGATCTCACCAACATGCCGCTGCACATGGCCGACCAGGGGACCGACACCATGCAGCAAGAGCTGGATGCCGTAATGGTCGATCGTGAGTCCCGCAACCTGAATGAGATAGACGCCGCCCTCCAGCGCCTGTATCACAAGCCGGATAGCTTCGGCATTTGCGAGCGCACGGGCAAGGAGATCCCATTCGAGCGCCTCGACATCGTTCCCTGGGCTCGTACCTGCTGACGGGGCGCGAACTGACCGGCGCTTGCTGACGATCCGACAGCGAGCGCCGCGCCAGTTGCCCGTGGCAGTTGCCCGTTCCGATTCTCGATCGGCGCTTGCGGGTCCGGGCCTAGCCGCTCTCCGTGAGATTGTCCGCCGTGAGATTGTCCTCGGTTACATAGTCACCGCTTCGCACGCTTTCGGTGACGCACAATCTTATGTTCCGAGGTCCTGAACCGGGAGGCAGGGATGGTCGTTCTACACGCTTTGGGCGAATGCGTGATCCGCACGAGCGTGGCTATGATCACGCCGCGTGCGGACATCGGCTTCGCGCTCGCGACTCGTCTGATCGCGCAACGCGGGAAAGGAATATCGCGCCAGGCACTCATAGCGCTATTCTGGCCCACCGCCCCGGGCGCAACCGCGGCACACACCCTGAGCGAGGCACTGCACAAGCTCCGAAGGAAGGGGCTTCCCGTCCGCGCCGACGATAGCTACTCCGTCTGGATTGCGCGCGATGCCGCGTCGACCGACATAGAGCGCCTTGGCACTCAGCCGCCGCAGGCCCTGCTCGAACGCGATCTCACGATCTTACCCGGCTACTCGCCTATCGGGTCGCCCACCTTTCAGGACTGGTTCGACGATTACTATAACGACCTCGAACAGCGTCTCATAGCGCAGCTGCTGAACGCCACGGCGCGAGCCGAGGACGACGGCGACGCACGCACCGTTATGGGACTTGCGGAGCAACTGCTCAAGCTGGACCCGACCAACGAAGCGGCCCTCGCCGCAACGGCTCAGGCGGTCGAGGCGCTGCAACGGACAGCCACGCAGCGGCGCAATGTGCAATCACACGGCGGCGATGTCCCCGGACCGGTGCATCTGCGCCCAAAAAGCACGGACGTCCCCGGCGTCCAGACGCGCCCTCACGATCGCGCGCGGCTCGGCGATGCTGTCTCGCTGCAGGCTGCCGTCAGCGAGCGCGTTCCCCGTACTGGATGTTCGCTCCCACTCGGCGGATTTCCAGCGGCGCGCGACACCACTCTCGTCGGCCGCGCGGCCGATATCGGGCTCATCTCCGATCTACTCGACGCCGCGGCTCGGGGCAGTGGTGGCGGCCTGTACCTGTCAGGCGCGGCAGGCATCGGAAAGAGCCGACTCGTCCGAGCGCTGAGCAACATTGCACGTGACCGCGGCATGGCCGTGGCATCTGTTGCATGCCAGCAATCTGATCTGCTGCGCCCCCTTTCAGCCTTCGTCGATGTCGTTCCAAAGGTCCGGCTGTTGCCCGGAGCCGCTGGCGCGTCGCCGTCGATGGCTGCGTATCTCGATCGTCTCACCAAACACGCCGCCAGGGACTACGCGCCCGACATAGACCCCGGCGAGATGGAGCATAGCTACGGCTGCGTTCAGCACGCAGTGCTCGATCTGCTCGAGTCCGTCTCGGACGAACAGCCGCTCGTTCTCGTCATCGAGAACATGCAGTGGCTCGACTCAGCGTCGTGCACTCTGCTACGCGAGGTGTCGGCGTGGGCCACAGCGCGAACGGTTGTATTCGCATTCACGTCGCGTGAGCGGTGGGACGTCTCCAAATGTGGTGAGCCGCCCACAGCTCTGACCCTGCACACGTTGCTGCCACTCACGGACGAGGCTGCCGCCCAGCACGCGATGGAGTACGCGACCGCGATCGGCCACGTGCCGCCGGCTGCACTACTGGACTGGTGCATCTCCGCGTCAGAAGGGAACCCGTATCTTTTGGAAGAGCTCCTGAACCACTGGGTCGCGACGAACGAACAGTTCGCCACACCGCGATCTCTTGCTGCGCTGCTCGACGCACGCATTGATCGCCTCACGCCCATGGCTCTGCACGTACTCAAGATATGTGCAGTTCTGGGCCGCAATTCCACGTTGTCCCGCATTGAGAAGTTGCTGAAGCAACCGCCTTATGAACTCTTCGGCGCGCTGGAAGATCTCGGGGCCGCCGGGATGTTGACGACGGAGCGCGACGAGAACAGCTCGGGCAACAATCGCATCCTATGCCGCCACGACGTTCTCGCGCAGGCCGCAATCGCTCGACTCTCACCCGCGGGTCTGGAACTGCTGCACCGCAGGGCCGGCCAGGTGCTCGAGGCAGAGATCGACGGTGGCCCCAACTCGGCATCGGTTCTCTGGGATTGCGCCGGCCACTGGCACGCCGCGGGCAACTCCACCCGCGCCGTCGAGCTCGGCCGCTCATGCGTCGGTCATCTACTCGAAGTCGGTCTAGCGCACGACGCCGCGGAGGGCTGCCGGCGTACCGTCACCTTCTGCACCCGCAACACCGACAAGCTCGACGTACTCACCACCCTCGCCCACGTCCTCCACCTCACCAGATCCTGGACCGAACTATTCCCCGTTATTGATGAAATACGCGATCAGTGCTCTCCGAAGAATCTTGCACAGTGGCAAGAAGACGACTTGGAATTGCTCGCTCTCGACGCGCAATGGCATGCGCACCGGGATTGGAACGTCACGCTTGAGAACGCCGTCCGCTGCTCGCTATCGATAACGTCGACGCCACACCATCGAGTTCGCGCTGGAATCATTGCGCTGAAAGTAGCGACCAATCTCGGGAACGCGGCCGCTATCGACGACCTGTACCGTTCACTCGAGCCTGTAGCGCAGGATGCCTCAGTAAGTGATATCGACCGTCTCATTCTCCAGATGGTATACGACTCGGTGCGCGGGAACCATCCTATGGCTGCCAGCTCCGCGCGTGATCTACTGAGCGCTATACGTGAATTGACTCCAGAGATTCGCTATCTGTGTATGCGTGCGAATTGTGCAACTGCTCTATGCCGAGCCGGAGAACTAGCTGAAGGAGAGCGCGAATACACTAATATCGTTGATCGCGCGGTCGCACTTCATGCACACACGATCGCAGGTGAGATCTCGCTTCACCTGATGAAAACGTACGTCGACGCGGGTCGCATGGAGGACGCTGAGATATGGGCCCATCGGTACATCGGACTGCGGCGTCCACAGTCGGAACTCTGGCATCAGCGCCCACTCAGGCTTGGCTTGGCCCAGATAGAATTGTGGCGCGGGAACTTCGATGCGGCTGAACACTTGCTTCAGAACGACAGCAATCCTCTCTGGAACGATCCAGTACCGCTGTTTCAGGCAACGGCGCTCGCAACTCAGATTCAGGCCGACATCGCACGCCAGCGCGAGCCTAGTTCCGTGGCGGTTTTAGTTGCGAAGCTAGAGCTGCAAAGCGCACATTTGCGGTCGCTCGGTGGTCAGGACTTTGAAACGCTTGCGCTGTACGCGGGCATGGAGTACACGGCACGACGATCTGAGGCCACATCAATGCTCGTCAACTACGTTCAATGCGAGCGCCGTGACATTTCCCCGCTGCCGCCAGAGATAGTGGCGCAAGTGGACGCTGCCAGACCTACCGCGTCAGAGCGAGACGAAGCTTAGGCACTTCCTGAGTATGCGGGAGAGAGGTATGGCCAGCATTCTTGAACAGTTCCTTGTAGCGAGCACTACTAAGTAGGGCGTCGCATATGGTCGGATCGAACTGGCGTCCACGGTGCTTGGTCAGCTCCGCGCGCACCGTTTCGGAGTCCAGAGCCTTGCGATATGGCCGATCCGACGTCATCGCATCGATGGTATCCGCAAACATGATGATGCGTGACGCGAGCGGAATTTTCTCTCCCGCCAGGCCGTCGGGGTAGCCGGTGCCATCCCAATTCTCGTGATGGTGGCGAACAGGAGGTACGATGTCGCGAAGTTGCGACACTTTCGCTACGAGGTCTTCGCTCTTTATTGGGTGCGTCTGCATGATCGCGTTCTCTTCTTCCGTAAGCCGGCCCGGCTTCTGGAGAATTGGTGCGAACACCTCATGGATTTTGCCAACATCGTGCAGCAACGCCGCGATCTCAATGCGCTTCACCACAGACGATCGTAGCCCCGCGATCTGGGCTATGATTCTAGCGTTTTCGGACACGCGGCGCGAGTGACCCGATGTGTATGGATCGCGAGCCTCGATTGCCGCGACCATCAACTCGAGCAATTCCTGGTTAGCTTTCTCAAGATCGGAATTCACCTTGTACAGCTGACGCAAGCCGAGCAGTGGAACGGCTAGCCACAGGGCGCCCGCCGTACCGTAACGAGTGTATACTAGGGCGAGTCCGATGATAATCGGCCAAGAGAGCAAATCGTACGGGAGCGTCAGTAGGGCGTTGGCGGACCATATCTCGCCGAACTTCCGGTGCTCGCTAAGTGCTACAACACCTGTGACGCACGAGTTATTTATTAACGCGAACGTCAGGAACAGCGCAACAAGCGGTACATAAGGGGTGTGGTCAGCGATGAGCATCGACTGGCCACCCGCCATGAGATATACGAGAATGCTGACCGCGAGAGCCAGGCATTGCTGCGCGACGTTGAACACCTTTTTGATCTTGCCATGCGATCGCAAAAGTTGTACGATCAGAGTCACTACGAGCGTAGCTACTACACTCATCCAGCTCGGCGCCACTGCGGCCATGGCAAGTAGCGGAACGAAAGAAACCGAGCCATCGATCGTACGCTCCAGGCTATATCCAAGCAGCTGCGCGAGCAGCGCCACACCCCCAAGACATACAACGGCCTGGGCAAAGCGCACGTCCAGATCACGCGTCTGCAAGAACAGAACGATGGCGGCAGCCAGAGCGGCGGTTGCGGTAGCTATGACATAGACTTTTACGCGTGAATTCATTGCGAGATAAAAAGGACCCCCGTCCTCGACCTTTACACCCACTCCATCGTACCACCACCCGAAACAACTGCAAGAAACAGCTGGGCTAGGAAATTCATGTTAGCGTCACCTCCTTTAGAGTCAGTCACACCTGCGGATGCAAGTATGCTAGGGCAAAAAAGTTGGCTCCGCTCGTGTTACCGGTCTAACGACTCTGCTCCGCTAGGCCGGGAACGGGGGTTTTAGGGAAAAGTTCTATAGAGTTGTGTTGAGCGTGACACGTACTCGAGACACACTACGAGCCATACTCAAGCCACCGATTAGTGGCATCCAACACGGCCAGTACCGCAGCCGTTTCAGCGCTGTCAATCACTTCGCACGTGCCAGCCAGTAGCCGCACATCACGGCTGTGCCGCACGCTCACACCGACAAAGATGAATTTCCGGTCAAAAGCCTCGAAGACGCGGACGCCTTCCAAACCGAACTGCCTGTCCCTTGCGTCCGCATCGCCGATGGCGAGACACGTTGCACGTGCAGCCAACTCCAGTCGCGCACGATCGCCGTCAACGCCGCGAGCTTCGCCGATGAATGACGTTCCGTCTTTCATCAGAGAAACGCGGCAGGACACCCCGCGAGCACGGGAGCCACGAACCTCGACGTCTTCGAAATAGATGCGCCGCCGTGGTCCTTCCTGCCCCGGAGCAGGGGTGTAGATGCCCATGCCCTCAGTATCGACGCCTGCACCAACTTTCCGAGTAGCAGTTATCGGTGGCATCGGCATGGCGGGCATTGAAGGTGCCGCAGGAGCTCCAGATATCGAGGCCGAAGGCGTCGGTGTCTGCGCGCGAGGATGAGGCGCGGGTGCCGGCATCTCGCTGGCCGCTGCCACGGAGACCCGCCGATGATCGATCCGCAGCCCGAGATGGGCGAACAGCGCACTCTCCACGTTCCTAACTGTCTGCTTGGCAGGGACCTCCGAGGTCGTCAGAATATGGACCTCCTGAATTGATCCCTCACCATTGTCCACCACGCGCACGGATACGACTCCAGGCAAGGTGCGTATAAGCTCTTCTGCCTGGTCCCCAAGTCCAGCCGGGGTAACGAATGTAGTCACGGAGTCTATCACGAAAGTTTGGCCTCATGTGCACCGGGTGTAGCACATGCGGCCTGAATATTTCAGAAGCTTATCAGGAGCTTATCTGCACGGAGCAACGCCATTCTTGCGCCCGTCCGCGACGGCACACCCAAAGTGCGGCACGCCGCCTGTTTATGCAAGAGTGGCGTAGCCATCCGGGATATCATATTCTCGCAGCTTCCGATAAAGTGTGCGCTCCCCAATCCCTAGAAGCTCGGCAGCTCGTCGGCGATTTCCCCCAGTTTCTCTCAGAGCAGCCTCGATCGCGGCTCTCTCGATCTCCGACATCGTCATCCCCGGTGTCACTGTTAGAACGTTGGTTGGAGCAGGCGCAGGCGGCTCGATGGCCGCAGCCAGCGCGGGAATGGTCGGTTGCCCAGACTGCACTTCCAGCGCTATCTCGGGAGACCGGCGCGCGCTATCGTCCACGCGCCGACGGAGATCTTCGACCTGGAGACGCAGGTCCACAAGGCTGTGCACAATGAACTCGAGCTCGCGCCCGCCAGCAGTGGCTTCGCTTCCTCGCACTGCTATCGGAGACATGTACACGGGGAGGCGCTGCCCGATACCGTTTCTCACCTCGAGCGGAATGTCCTCCGCGGTGATCTCGCGACCGGGCGCTAGGACGACCATACTCTCGATGAGGTTCTTCAACTGGCGCACGTTGCCGGGCCAGGCATACTCCATCAGGATCTGCATCGCGTCCGCAGAAAGTCCGTGAAACGGTCGGTCGTGCTGCGCCGAGAACTGGCGCACGAAACGGCGAACGAGTAGCGGGATGTCCTGCGGACGCTCGCGCAACGGCGGGAGATAGACGCTGAGGACGTTGAGACGATAGTACAGGTCAGAGCGAAAGCGACCCTCGTCCACCAGCTGCCTGAGCGGCTGGTTGGTGGCCGCCACGACGCGGACATTCACCTTAATCGGAATGCTACCGCCAACGCGCGTCACTTCACGCTCCTCCAGCACCCGGAGCAGCTTCACCTGGGTGGACGGCGGAATGTCGCCGATCTCATCCAGGAATAGCGTGCCGGTATCTGCCAACTCGAAGCGCCCGATACGCCGCTCAGCGGCACCGGTGAAGGAGCCCTTCTCGTGCCCGAACAGCTCGCTCTCGAGCAGCGTGTCGGGGAGAGCGCCAACATTCACGGCGATGAACGGCCTACCGCGACGATTGCTCATCTGGTGGATCGCTCGGGCGACCAACTCCTTGCCCGTCCCGCTCTCTCCCTGAATGAGAACGGTGCTCGAAACGGGCGCCATCTGCTCGATCCTCACGAGCACTTCGCGGATAGGCTCCGACTGTCCCACAAGTCCGGTTGACTCGGCCAGGCGGCGTCGCTCCAGCGCCCTTTTTGCGGCGTCGAGCAGATCGTCTGGGGAAATCGGTTTTGTGTAAACGTCAACGAAGCCCATCGCACGCAATCGCTCGGAGAGCTGTGGGTCCGCGACCTCCGCGAGCCCAATCACGGCGGTACCTTCCCACAGCTGTTCGCGAACGACCTGCAGTGTTGTGGGATCCGCGATGTTTCCGGTCAACACGATGAGCTCTGGGTGTGACCGGCTGATCTCACTACGCAGGTTATCCAGCGGCGAAACCACAGTGGTGCTCACACCAGCCGCTTCGAGCATTGCGTTGAGCCGAACAGCTGGTTCCACGTCGGCAAGTGTTACGAGCACACTCGTGCCCGCGTTACGAGCCATCGTCCCTTGCACGTGGGAGCGCGGAGTGATCGGTCACGCGGCCGCGCAGGATGTCGCACGCATGTACAATCACTGGTTCGAGTGCCGCGAGTCCGTCCCGCACACCGTTCGGCGATCCCGGCAGATTCACGATCAGCGATCTGCCACGCACACCGGCAACTCCGCGCGAGAGTGCGGCACGCGGAAATGAGCTGACGCAGACTACGCGAAGTCTCTCAGCGATTCCGTCGGCCGCTCGCTCGATCACGGCGCGCGTCGCGTCCGGCGTGACGTCGCGCGCGGACAGACCGGTGCCACCGGTGGTGATGACGAGATCCGCGTCGCCCGCATCGCACGCAGACAGCAGCGCTCTAACAATCTCAACGCTGTCGTCCGTGACGGTCGCGCGTGAAATCATGTCGTCACCACGCATCACTAGCCATTGCGCAACGGCATCACCGGACGTGTCGGCGCGCTTGCCCAGCGCGGCTGAATCAGAGACGGTGAGAAGCGCGACTCTCAACGATGCGACGCGGTCTTGTAGAAGGGCATCTTCTGCACGGTAGCCGGAATTCGCTTGCCGCGGATCTCGACCTCGAACTCCGTTCCTTCCTTCGCCACGTCAAAAGGCAGGTACGCGGTCCCGATCGGAATTCCGAGCGACGGGCTCATCGTTCCGCTGCGCACTTCGCCACTTGGCGCGCCGTTGTACAGGACTGGGTAGCCGTGCCGCGGAAATGCGCGATCTGCCATGGTGAAGCCGACCAACTTGCGCGGAACGCCCGCGGTCTTCTGCCGCTCCAGTGCATCCCTTCCAACGAACTCGCCCTTTTTCATCTTGACGAGCCAGCCCAACGCCGCTTCATACGGCGTGGTCGTATCGTCGATATCGTTGCCGTAAAGCGCCATGCCCATCTCGAGCCGGAGCGTGTCGCGCGCACCGAGTCCGGTGGGAGTGACTGCGCCATCGGCGGTCAGTGCGTTCCATACTTGGACCGCGCGCGACGCGTCGAAGTACAGCTCAAAACCGTCCTCGCCGGTGTAGCCGGTGCGCGACACGACCACGTCGGGTACGCACGCAACGGTGCCAACCGTGAAGTGATAGTATTTGATGCTTTCGAGGTCTATGTCCGTATGCCGGGACAATACTTCCTGCGCACTCGGACCCTGCAAGGCAAGCAGCGCGATTTCGGCGCTCACGTCCTGGACGGAACATTCGAATCGGTGCTTGTGCTCCGTAATGTGTTCCAGGTCCTTGTCCTTGTTGGATGCATTGACGACCATCATGAGATGGTCATCGAATCGGTAGACGAGGCAATCATCCACGATGGTACCGTCCTCGTTCAGGATCGTGGAATAATGCGCCTGCCCCACTTCGAGTGCGCCGACGTCATTCGTGGTAACATGGTTGATGAAGTCAACGGCGCCGGGTCCGCGGACAACAAACTCGCCCATGTGGCTCACGTCGAACAACCCGGCGCTCTCGCGGACCGCCTTGTGTTCTGCGGTGATTCCGGACGGGTACTGCACGGGCATCATGAAGCCCGCGAACGGGACCATCTTTGCGCCGAGTGCAACGTGAACTTGGTGCAGCGGCGTGCGCAACGGTGTGGCTGGTGACGCGTCTGGTGATGCGTCTGGTGCTGCACCGGGTGACGTGCTCTCTGTCATAGCTGTTCTCCTCCCATCAGTACTGCCATGATAGCTTTCTGAACGTGCAGGCGGTTCTCGGCTTCGTCCCACACGCGGCTGCGTGGGCCGTCAATCACTTCTGCGGTTACTTCCTCACCGCGGTGCGCAGGGAGGCAGTGGAGAAATATTGCATCCGATGCGGCGCGCGACATCAGTGCGCTGTCTACCGTGAAGTGCGCGAACGCAGTTGCGCGCGCGGCCTGCTCTTCCTCCTGCCCCATCGACGCCCACACATCGGTGGTGACGACGTCGGCACCGCGGACCGCTTCATTTGGGTCGCGCACAAGCTGGACGTGAGCGCGGGTTTGCGCGCGAGCGAGCAGCGACGGATCAGGATCGTAGCCTTCCGGGCAGGCGAGCGAAAGATCGAAGCCGAGCACGTACGCGGCGTTGATCCAAGAGTTCGCCATGTTGTTGCCATCCCCGATCCAGGCGACCGTCCGACCCTTGACATCGCCAAAATGCTGGCGCACTGTGAAGAGGTCGGCGAGCACCTGACACGGATGAAGTAGGTCAGTGAGCCCATTGATGATTGGGATGGAAGCGGCGCGCGCGAGATCTTCCACTTCAGTGTGCGAAAACGTTCGGATCATGATTCCATCCACGTATCGCGACAGCACCTTGGCCGTGTCCGCGATCGGCTCGCCGCGTCCAAGCTGCACGTCGCGCGGCGAAAGGAAGAGAGCGTGACCGCCCAATTGCCACGCCCCTACCTCGAACGACACACGTGTGCGCGTCGATGATTTCATGAAGATCATCGCCAGTGACTTACCGGCGAGCGGCTTCTTGCTGTACGCGCCAGTGCGCATGGACTCAGCCAGTGCAAACAGTGAGTCCAGCTCGGGAGCGGAAAAGTCGGGAATTGCGAGAAAGTCGCGGTGAGACGGGCTGGGCAACTGGCTGGACGACTGGTTAGACATGGGGGAAAGATACAACCCGCTGTTACAGTATGTAGCGCCGCAAATCCTCGTCTTCCAGCACGTCCTTGAGCCGCGTTCTCACCAGTTCGGCGTCCACCGTCACGGCATCCTTGCCTCTATCGGGGAGATCATACAGAACGTCTTCCAGCAAGGTCGTCATGACCGTGTGCAGCCGGCGAGCACCGATGTTTTCCATCTGATCGTTCGCCTGCGCAGCGGTGCGCGCGATTTCCGCGATGCCGTCGCCGGTAAAGTTGAGCGATGCACCCTCGGACTCGACGAGCGCGGAATACTGTTTGGTGAGTGCGTTCTCCGGCTCAGTCATGATGCGAACGAAGTCGGCTTCGGTGAGCGGTTTTAGCTCAACGCGGATGGGGAAGCGGCCCTGCAACTCCGGAATGAGGTCGCTGGGCTTGGATACGTGAAACGCGCCCGCGGCAACGAACAGGACGTGATCGGTTTTCACGTTGCCGTACTTGGTGGAAACGGTTGACCCTTCGACTATGGGGAGCAGATCACGCTGTACGCCTTCGCGCGACACATCAGGACCGCCGGCCTCACCGCGTTGGCCGGCGATCTTATCGATCTCGTACAGGAAGATGATGCCCATTTGCTCCACTCGCTGTAGCGCGTCGGTCACGAGATCGTCCTGATCAATCAGCTTGTCCAGCTCCTCATCCATCAGAATGCGCCGCGCCTCGGGAACCTTGACGGTGCGCTTCTTGGCACGCTTGGGCATCATGTCCTTGAGCATTTCCGAGAAGTTCTCCATTCCTTCCGGAGCGCCCTGCGGAATCATCATGTCGAACATCATCGGGGAATTCTGGCGAACTTCTATCTCGACTTCGCGGGCGTCGAGCTGCCCTTCCAGAAGCAATTGCTTGAGCTTGGCGCGGGTGCGTTGGTGCCGGTCGCGCGCGGCTTCCGCTTCCTTGGTGACGCTGCCGCTGCCCGAAACAAAGAAGACCTGATTGTCGGGCGGGGCAGCCGCATCGGTCGGCGTCACAACCGTCGGCGTTTCCGGCCTGGGCCTGTTTTCTTCGGGGAGTGGTAGCAGCAGGTCCAACAGTCGCTCGTCGACGCGCTCGTTGGCGAGCTCCTCGATCTCGCTCTCACGCTCGTCCCGCACCATGTTGATTGCCGCCTCCACCAGATCGCGGACCATGGACTCGACGTCGCGGCCCACGTAGCCCACCTCTGTGAATTTGGACGCTTCGACTTTGACGAATGGCGCGCCGGCAAGCTTGGCCAGGCGTCACGCGATCTCCGTCTTGCCGACTCCTGTGGGGCCTACAAGAATGATGTTGTTGGGCGAGATCTCATCGCGAATTGCCTCTGGTGCGCGTTGGCGCCGCCACCGGTTGCGCAACGCAATCGCGACGGCGCGTTTGGCGTCCCCCTGACCTACGATGTAGCGATCCAACTCCTGAACGATCTGGCGCGGTGTGAGGTCGGCCATACGAGCTAGCGCTTGCTGTGTATGTTGGGATGCCATCTATGCGGCCGGCTCCAGTACGGTGATGTTGGAGTTGGTGTATATGCAGATATCACCCGCGATCTCCAGCCCGCGGCGCACTACCTCTCGTGGCGCAAGCTCGGTGTTCGCGACGAGCGCCCTAGCAGCGGCGAGGGCATACGAGCCGCCCGACCCGATCGCGAGGATTCCATCGTCCGGCTCGATGATGTCGCCAGTTCCGGAGATGATGAAGCCGTGTTCACGCGAGGTGACGACGAGTAGGGCTTCGAGCCGGCGGAGCACTCGGTCGCTGCGCCAGTCCTTGGCCAGGTCAACCGCGGCACGTGGGAGATTGTCAGGGAAGCGCTTGAGCTTTTCCTCGAACTTCTCGAAAAGAGTAAAGGCGTCAGCGGCCGCACCAGCAAAACCGGCCAGAAGTCGTCCGTTCTGGAGAGTGCGCACCTTTTGCGCGTTGGATTTCATCACTGTATCACCAACTGTGACCTGTCCGTCGCCGCCGAGTGCGACCTGGCCGTCGCGCCGGACGGCCAGAATCGTGGTGGCGCGGATGGTCGGAATGGAGCTATGCATACGTAAAGAAATAGCTGTGCGCCCCATTTTTGCACTCTGGATCGTCAGATGGACGGGAGGGCACGGGATCGGCGCGGGGCCGGCGCGGGGCCGGCATCTCTCGAACAGATCTCCAACGGATCTCGAACGGAGTTCGCGTGCGGGTTGAATACGTACCGATTGGCTTGGGCATCCTGCTCACGCTCGTGGGTGGAGCGATCCTGTGGGATGCCTGGGGCCCAGAGTGGGTAGGCCCGATGCGCGAGCGGCGCCGTCGCGTCCGCGCGGCCATCGACCCACTCGGCGAGAAGCTGGTGGGGATCGGCACGGTAATCATAGGCGCCGCGCTAGTTGGGCGGGAGTGGCGGTGGGAAACGCTGACCGTGCTGGTAGGAACGCTGCTGGTACTCTGGGGCGGCGTTCGGAACCGGCGGTACATCCGGGAGACACTTTTCTTTCGCGGTGCCGCGAGGCGTGGTATGGAGCGGCCGGAAGAGAAGCCGCCGCGTATGCGCATCAGATAGTCGAGCAGCGAAATCGGGAATTCCGCCAGCATTGCGCCGACTTTTGCGTTGCTCGCACGCACAATGACAGCATCTCACCTCCCCACCCCGCTTTCTCCGCTCATCCCCGCCACGCTGCCGGACTATCCCCGCCCACAACTGGAGCGGCGCGACTGGACCTCGCTGAACGGCCGTTGGGACTTCGCCATCGACCCCGAATGCCGGTGGAGCCTTCCCGCCCAGGTCGTCTGGAACGCTACTATCATCGTCCCGTTCTCCCCAGAGGCACCGGCCAGCGGACTGGGCGACACCGGCTTCTATCGCGCTTGCTGGTACCGGAGAACGTTCGACCTCCCGCACCCGACCACTGCCGAGCGGGTGCTGCTACACTTTGGAGCGGTGGACTATGCAGCCACCGTGTGGCTGAATGGTGCGATGGTCACGCGGCACGAAGGTGGGTACACACCCTTCCTGGCGGACATCACGGACTTCCTCTTGCCGGGACCAATACAAACGGTCGTTGTTCGAGCCGAGGACGATCCGCAGGATCTCGCCAAGCCTCGCGGGAAGCAGGATTGGCAGCTTGAGCCACACGTTATCTGGTATCCGCGAACCACGGGGATATGGCAGACTGTATGGATTGAGACCGTGCCTCCCACGCGCATTGGAAAGCTGCGCTGGACGTCTAACCTGGAGCGCTGGGAGATTGGCATTGACGCGTGGCTCGACGGGGCACGTCGTGAAGGACTCCGGCTCAAAGTTCGGCTGACGGCGGGCGACACCCTGATCGCGGATGACACGTACGCGGTGATCGCAGGTGAGCTTCATCGCCGTATCGCGCTGTCAGATCCTGGAATCGACGACTCTCGCAACGCATTCCTGTGGAGTCCGGAGCGGCCTGTGCTCATTCAGGCCGAACTGGAGTTGTGGGGGGGCCGCGGCGAGCTGATCGACCAGGTCCGGAGCTATGCTGCTCTCCGCACCGTTCGGGCTGAAGACGAGCGCTTCTTCCTGAACGGCCGGCCGTACTATCTGCGCCTGGTGCTGGATCAGGGATACTGGCCCGAAACCGGTCTCTCGGCGCCCTCAGACGAGGCACTCCAGCGAGACATCGAGTTGATCAAGGCCATGGGCTTCAATGGCGTTCGCAAGCATCAGAAAGTGGAGGACCCTCGCTTCCTTTATTTCGCCGACCGCATGGGGCTCCTGGTATGGGAGGAAATGCCGAGCGCGTATCGATTCACGCAGACATCCATCGAACGCCTGACGAGGGAGTGGATGGACGTGATCGACCGCGACTACAGCCATCCGTGCATCGTCACATGGGTGCCGTTCAATGAATCGTGGGGAGTACCTGATCTTCCCTCCATAGAAGCGCAGCGGCACTACGTCACGGCGCTGTATCGCCTCACCAAGACGCTCGACTCCACACGCCCAGTCATAGGGAACGATGGATGGGAGAGCATAGCGACGGACATCATAGGCATCCACGATTACGAAATGAATCCCGTGAGACTGGCAGAGCGCTACCGCAGCACTGATGATCTGAATGAGGTCCTGCGGCGCTTGCGACCAGGCGGGCGCGCGCTCACGGTCGGCGATCTGGAGCACACCGGGCAGCCAGTAATGCTCACCGAGTTCGGCGGCCTGACGTACACGGCGGATCCATCTCGCGCGACCTGGGGTTATCGGCGGTGCGACACGGTCAGTGACTTGGAGGAGCGCTACACGGAGCTTCTGAAAGCGGTCAAGTGCATCTCGCTGTTTGGCGGCTTCTGCTACACGCAGCTCACCGACACGTACCAGGAGGCCAACGGACTACTCTACGCCGATAGGACGCCGAAGTTTCCCCTCAAGGCAATCGAGCTCGCCACGAGCGGATGGTGCACGGATTGAACGGTCTGACTGGCTCGCCGCCGTATGACCGTAACACCAACATCGGCTGCGCAATGTCGCGTGAGAAGACCTCCAGAGCGAGTTGCGAGCTGACTGTAGCTACAGTCCTTTGCTGTAGCGCGCCGGCAGTGCGGCCGAGCTTGCAATTGAGCCCCTTCTTGTTGGGTGTACATGACTGATCTGTTTCAGAGCTTCTTCCTGGGCGGCTTCGAGTGTGCGACGCATCGCCGGAAGCACGATGGCGCGCGGCTGGATGTCATTTCCGCCAGCCAGCATGACGTCCACGCTGCCGCTGACTATGCGCGGTGTGCGGCGGCCGGTATCCTCACCGTCCGTGAAGGTACGCGGTGGCATCGGATCGAGAGCCGGCCCGGATCGTACGACTTTTCGTCTGAGCTGCCGCGAATCCGCGCTGCGCGCGACGCCGGTGTTCAAGTCATCTGGGATCTGTTCCACTACGGCTGGCCTGACGACATCGACATCTTTCGCCCAGACTTCGTGGATCGGTTCGGCCGCTTCAGCCGCGCGTTCGCAGAACTGATCGCGGACGAAACCGACCAGGTACCGCTTTACGCTCCCGTGAACGAGATCTCGTTCACGGCTTGGGCCGGCGGGAGTGCCGGATTTATCAATCCGTTCCGCAGGCGACGTGCGCCGGAGCTCAAACGCCAACTCGTGCGCGCGGCAATTCAGGCCACTGAGTCCGTTTGGAGCGTGGACCAGCGTGCCAGAATCTTCCATGTTGATCCGGTGATCAACATCGTGGCAGATCCTGCAAGGCCGCAGGACCGTACCGCGGCGCGGAGGTACACGCGCTCGCAGTACGACGCCTGGGATATGATTGCCGGACGCCAGCATCCTGAGATCGGCGGTGATCCCAAGTACCTGGATGTGATCGGCGTCAATCTGTATGACCGGAATCAATGGATTCACAACGGCATGCATCTCAGGCCGGGTCACGCGTTGTACCGACCCTTCCGCGACATTTTGCGTGATGTGTACGAGCGCTACGACCGGCCGCTGTTTGTGGCGGAAACCGGAACCGAAGGGGAAGCGCGACCACTCTGGTTGCGCTACATGGGTCGTGAGGCACGTGCTGCGCTACGTTCGGGTATTCCGTTGCAGGGCCTCTGTCTGTATCCTATTCTGAATCACCCCGGATGGGATGATGACCGCCACTGTCACTGCGGACTGTGGGGTTATGCCGATGACGTCGGCGCGCGTGAAATCTTCGCCCCGCTGGAGCGCGAATTGATCCGGCAACAGCGTTTACTGCGCCTGGAGCAGCAGTCCGTACAGGTGATCGAGTCGAGCAACACAGACGCGACGGCACAAGCGACCGGAGATCCACGAGCGAACACACCGTCGGAGCAAGCGGCCTGACGCCATTGGGCTTTGTACGCTTATGCACAGGGTCTGGCCCTTGCAAGGCCACGCGTTCATGGCCTCCCACAAGCAGAATCTGCTTCTAGGCGCGCTTCCGGCTGAAACGCTGGGGCGGCTCAGCGGTTACCTGACGATTGCCGATGTCGGTGTGCGGGAAGTGCTATATGCTGCCGGCCAACCGATAACGCGTGTCTACTTCCCTCTGAACGGCGTCGTGTCGATGACAACACTGGTGAGTGGCTCAATCGCGGAGGTCGCAACCGTTGGATGTGAAGGGCTGGTAGGTCTGCCCGTTTTCTTCGGTACTACCGTCGCTCCACTGCGCACGTTGCTACAAGTTGCGGGAACGGTGTCGTACATGACAGCATCGGACTTCACTGACCTGGTTCGCGACGATCCGGCCCTCCGCTCAGTGATGTTTCGATACACCGAGGCAATGTTCAGGCAGGTGGGTCAATCTGTAGTCTGCAACCAGAGACATACGCTCCGGCAACGTTGCGCACGCTGGCTGCTCCTGACGGACGATCGCATGAGCGGCGCTGAGTTTCATTTAACCCACGAGTCGCTCGCCGCCATGCTCGGCGTTCGCCGCGCGGGAGTAACAGTTGCAGCGGGTGCGCTGCAGCGGGCTGGGCTCATCCGCTATCGCCGAGGTCTCATTACGATACTCGATCGCCAGGGGTTGGAATGCGTGTCGTGTGAGTGTTACCGGGTGGTGCAGCAGGCCTTCCACCAACTCCTTGGCGAGCCCTTGTAGCAGCTACACCGGGCAGTCTGCTGGCTAGTCGGGTTTTCGCTCCGACGCGGAGTGCCACGCCATCTCGGTGGCGTCTGGCGGACGCAGCAACAGGTCCAGCGCGAGCCAGAGCAGCCGAGAGACTGGATACAGCAAGATGGGAGCGCCGATCATGGCCGCGGCCAGTATGTACTCCATGCCGTCCCACGGCACGTTTGGCCACATCGCCGCAATGAACGCGAGGAAGCCAACTACAAAGACCGCTTCTGCGAGAATGATGTTGAAGAACATACCGCCGAGGTAGTAGTCCTCATCTTCACCGCGCTCGAGCCGGATGGAGCACACGGGACACTGATCGAGCAGTTTGAACCACGTTCGAAGTACCGGCTTCCCCGAGCAGTTGGGACACCTGAGCCGCACCGCGCGCCAGAACAGCGTGATCACATCGCGCATCCGCGGCACCACCATCCCACCGCGGCTCTGCATCTCACCCGGGCTTCCCGGCCTCAGAACCTCAGCGTTGCGCCACGCAGATTCCAACAACTTCGACGACGGCGAGAGCGGAAAATTCTCCGCGATCTCGCCCCGACGCAGTTCGCCGTCGGCGGCTTGAAAGAACAGGTACAACTTTCTCTCGCGCTGTTGCCTGGCAGTCATGAGCTGCGCCATCTCGTGCCTGCGCTCGACAGACCAGGACGAGCCGTTGACGTTCAGGTACAGCGACACGAAAGTCTCCGTATATCCGGCGCGATTCTACGCACGCGCGTGCGCATGCGTCTACGCACGGGGATGCGCGGTGCGATAGGCTTCCTTGAGTCGCTCGACGCTCGTGTGCGTGTAAATCTGCGTTGTCTGAACGGAAGCATGCCCCAGTAGCTCCTGAACCGCGCGCAGATCCGCACCGGCGTCCAGCAGGTGAGTCGCGAAGGTGTGACGCAGTGAGTGCGTCGACAGCCCAGCGTTTTCGCTCACAAGGTCGAGAAGCGATGTGATTGCGCTTTGCAGCGCGCGCGTGCTGATGCGCTTCCCGCGTTCCGAAAGGAAAAAGGCTGTGCGATCACCGTTCGGGCCGATCGCGCGCAGCAGCTCGTCGCGTTTGGACTCGTAATTCCGCAGCGTAAGAATCGCCCGATCACCAATGGGCACGATGCGCTCCTTCCTTCCCTTACCGCGAACTTTTACCTGATTCGCCAGCAGGTCGAGTGAGTCGCGGTTAACGCCGCGCAATTCGGACAGGCGGAGCCCGCCGGAGTAGAACAGCTCCAGCATTGCCAGATTCCGGACATCGGTGAATCGGCCGCCCTGTGCACGCGTTTCCGCCGCGGCGAAGAGCGCTCCCATCTGCGTGAGGTCGAGGTACTGCGGCAGGTGCTTGTCGCGCTTTGGCGAACCGACAGCGCGCGCTGGGTTGGTCTCGACAATTTCATTTCGGTGCAGGTACTTGTAAAACGAGCGCACGGCTGAGAGTGACCGCGCCGCCGATCGCTTGCCCACGCCGCGCCGCGTCAGGTGAGCGAGATAACCGCGGATCGCGAGGCGGTCCACGCCCTCCCATGACCAACCCGTGGCACCGTAATACTTGCGCAGGTACTCCGTGAACTCTGCCAGATCGCGCCCGTACGCCTTGAGCGTGTTGGGCGACACGTCTCGCTCCTTCTCCATGTGCAGCAGG